>JADHVV010000172.1 GCA_016783825.1 Candidatus Zhuqueibacterota bacterium
ATCCAAACGCAGAACAGTCCGGCAGCCAGGGAGACGCAGCTCTGAAAAGATGCCCGATTACCGAAAACAGACAAGCGGGAGAAGAACAGCTTCTCCGAAAATTGGTCGTCCATCACGTGGGTCAGGAACAAAAAGCAGAACACCGGCTGTGAAGACGAAACCATCAACACAGCGATCAGGATCTAAAAAGTCTTCTCCAACAAAGAAAAAATGATTCTGAACCTTTTTAATATTTAAATAGTTTAAGTCTCTAATTCTACTTTGTCAGATTACAAAAAAATGACGATCATCTGTCATTCCGGCGTGCCTGCCCAGTTACCTTTAAATTTATATGATGTTGACAGACTGGGCTTTTTTGCCGTAATCTCCAGTTCAATATATTGAGATTCCGGTATTCCGCTTCGCTTCAACCGGAATGACAAACGAACATTGATAATGTGACAAAGTAGAACTAATTAATCAAAAATAATTAAAAAATTTTACACCTGTTTTGTAAACAAAAATTTTTAATATAGAATCCGCCAAAATTCCGGCAAGGAGAATTAGAATGAGAAAGTTAATGATATTTTTTATAGTGTTGATTTTAATTTTTCCACAGTTATTGTCTGCTCAATACTTCGGAAAAAATAAAGTCCAATATGAAAACTTCCATTGGCAATTTCTGCAATCTGAACATTTTGACATCTATTTTACGGATGGCGGAGAAAATATTGCTGAATTTGCCGCGGAAGTTGCAGAAGCAAGTTATTTAGAATTGTCAAAAGACCTGCGGTTTGAATTAGTTGACCGGATTATGATTCTCGTTCACAATAGTCACAACGATTTTGAACAGACCAATGTTGATCTGAATCCGGCAGAGGAATCAGTCGGCGGTTTCACCGAATTTTTCAAAAACCGCGTTGTTGTGCCGTTTGATGGTGAATGGGAAAAATTCCGTCATGTGATCCATCATGAGCTAACACACGCTGTGATGCTGCAAATGGTTTATGGCGCCGGTGTTCAGTCAATTATTACCGGCATGGCGCGTTTGCGAATGCCGCTTTGGCTCATCGAAGGTCTCGCTGAATACGAAAGCCGGGGCTGGGATACGGAAAGCGATATGTTTATTCGTGATGCAACGTTGAATGGCTATTTGCCGCCGATTGATTATTTATACGGATTTATGGCGTATAAAGGTGGACAGTCCCTGCTCTATTATTTATCGGAAAAATATGGTGGAGAAAAGATCGGCGAATTGCTAGGGAAAATTAAAGTGACCAAAAGTATGAAACGAGGGCTTAAACAGGCAATCGGGGTGGATACGGAAGAATTGACAAAAAAATGGCATCTGCACCTAAAGCGCGAGTATTGGCCCGACATTGCCGACAGAAAAGAGCCTGAGGAATTTGCAAAAAGATTAACCGATCATACAGAATGGAAGAATTTTGTCAATAGCGGGCCTGCGCTTTCTCCCAAGGGAGATAAAATTGCTTTCCTATCTGACAAATCCGGGTATTTTGATATTTACTTAATGAGCGCCATCGATGGAAAGATCATCTCAAAATTAGTCAGCGGGCAGCAAACCGCTAATTTGGAGGAACTACATTGGCTTCGCGCCGGAATTAGCTGGTCACCTAATTCAAAATATATTGTATTTGCAGCAAAATCCGGCTCTGAAGATGCGCTTCACATCGTCAACGTTAGAAAGAAAAAAATAGTCAATGAGTACAAATTTGGTCTGGATGGTATTTTCACACCAAGCTGGTCTCCAAAAGGAGAAAATATTGCATTTATGGGCATACAGAATGGCAAGGGTGACATCTATTCGTACAACATAAAAACAAAAGAGTTGAAGCAAATCACAAATGACGTTTATACCGACATTCAACCGCAATGGTCTCCTGACGGAAAGACAATTGCTTTTGTCAGCGACCGTGGTGATAATTATGGCAGTGATGTAACGATAAAAAATGTAAAAATTTACGAAAAAGATTTCTACCAAAAAGACGTTTATTTTATTGATGTGGAAACATCCGAAATGCGCAGAGTCACCAACACGCAAGCATTAGAAGCGTCACCGGTTTTTTCGTCTGATGGAAAGCATTTAGCGTACACCAGCGATGAGAGCGGCATCTATAATATCTATCTTTACAATTTAAAATCCGGCATGAATTATCCCATTACCAATGTGCTTACAGGGATATTTAATTTATCCTGGCATGGCGATAATAAAAAATTAGCCTTCACATCTTTTTATTCTGCCGGGTATGATATTTATTTGTTAAGAAATCCTTTAAAAATTACTCCGGGAAAAATCAAACTCCAGGAGACAAATTTTATCACTAAAAATCCTGATACACGAAGATTCAAAAGACCGACGTTGGCTCATAGAGCGAATGTTAATAAAATCAAAAAAACTGAAGAGAGTACCTTTACAAACTTTGTATTTGATGACAATTTTAAAAAGGGAAATATCGTAAAAGACGAGCCGGAGAAAGAAGTCTTTTTAGATTCGACAAAATTCAAATCAAAAACAGGTGATTATAAAGTCAGTAAGTATCGCATAAAATTTTCGCCGGATATTATTCAGGGGAGCGCCGGATATAGTCAATTTTTTGGTGTACAGGGAATGACACAAATTGCATTGTCCGATGTGCTGGGAAATCACCGCATTAATATCTATACCAATTTGTTTTATGATCTTAAAAATTCTAACTATCAACTGTCATATTTGTATTTGCCGCATCAAACTGATTATGGATTTGGGGCATTTCACTATTCATATTATTTTTATCTTGGCGGTTATGTTGGTTGGGCGCGGGATCGAAATTATGGCGCCAATTTATTTGTCTCTCACCCGTTTTCAAAATATAAACGCGTTAATGGCGGGGTGAGCTGGATTGGTATTGAACGGGACTATATTCAAAGCCAATACATCCCAAACATGGCAAGAAATCTTCTCCTGGCAGATGTGTCTTTGACCAATGATACTGTACTATGGGGAATGACAGGCCCGGTAAATGGAAACAGGTATTCAGTTAATTTTCGCTACAGCCCCGGTCTCGGTAATAACGGAATTGATTTTACTACCCTAAAAATGGATTATCGTAAGTATTTTAAAATTGGGAAAGATTATAATTTTGTTTTTCGATTAGCAGGTGGGTTAAGTGAAGGCAAAAATCCGCAGCATTTTTTCCTCGGCGGTACCAGTGGCTGGCTAAACTATCGCACCCGCAATGGCTTAAGAGTAGCAAATATAGAGGATATTTACTTCAGCACTTTTGAACTCCCCATGCGCGGCGCATATTATTATGAACGAAACGGTAACCGTTTTGCGCTAAACAATATAGAATTCCGCTTTCCACTGATCAAATATTTTATTTTGGGCTGGCCATTACCCATTGGATTTCAGAATATTCGGGGCGCCATGTTTACCGATATCGGCGCTGCCTGGTATGATGACAAGTTCAGGGGACTCGATGCAACAGGCGGCGGGACCCCGGCTTTAAAAGACCTGTTTTTTGGCTATGGCTTCGGCGCTCGCATGAACCTGGGATTTTTATTATTACGATTTGATGTTGCCTGGGCTTCTGACCTGGCTAATTACACGGATGGGCCGTTTTATTATATTTCTTTGGGGCCGGAATTTTAATTGGTAATAGTTCAAATCCTGTTTTATGGATAATAACTGTAATTTCTAAATAAACATAGAATACGGGGTAATTGGATAATGGGGTAATTGGGTAATAAAAAAGTGTCAGTATCAGAAATTCCCAATTACCTAAATAAACTTATTACCTAAATTTACTCCCATATTACCTATTCTACTAATTACCCAATTTTCTTATTTCCTTAATTTCAACTGACAATTAACAGGAAAAAACATGCAAAAACCTCGAAATACAAAATATTTATTATTCCTTATTATTTACTTGCTATCCACAGGCTCAGTATTTTCTCAACGAATGGGGCCGGGACGTAATATGGAAGGATCGAAACAGGTTTTTGGTCCATCGTTATTTTCTTATGAAACATATATTTTTAAATCGAGCGAAGAAGAGAATAAAAGCAGGCTGGAAGTTTACGTCGCTTTTGCCAATGATATCCTTCAATTCGTTAAGGACAGACAGGGTAATTATTCATCAATTTATGAAATGTTAGTGACAGTATTTGATAAAAAAGGTAACCTGGTTGGAGAACAATCAGCAACAGACGATGTGGCGGCGCAAAATTTTGCTTTCACAAATGACCGGCGATTAAGCAACAAACACAAATTCTCTTTTGATCTCCTTCCGGCAGAATACAAAGTGAAAATAAATTTGACTGATAATGATACGCAACAAACACTTGAGCGGAAGAAAAAAATTGAGCTAAAAAGTTTTTCCTTTAAAAAAGCTTTGTTAAGCGAAGTTATTTTTGCCGATAAAATCTGGGCAAATCAAAATGGAAAAATTGAAAAAATCCTGCCAAATTTAACCAGGAAATTTGTTAACCCGGATTCTTCGTTTTGGGTGCAGTTTGAACTTTATCCAAAGAATTTTCAAGATAGTCTTAATTTGAAATATTCTATTATTGATATGAATAGTCACACAGTGGCTCGAAAATCGTTTTCCTTTTTGCCGGATAGAAATATTGTACGCTATTTAATCGATTTAAGTAAGTACGTTAAAATTTCCGGGCGCTATTTTTTAATTCTACAGGCGATCCAGGGTGAGAATCAAACAAAAAAAAGGGTTAAGTTTTCGGCCAACTGGAGTAACGAACAATTCTCCAAAGTTAACATTGATGTTGCCATCAAAACAATGAAAGCTTTTATCCCTTCCGGTGAATTTAAGCAGATCAAAAACGCGCCGGATAGTGTTAAAAAAGAATATTTTAAAAAATTCTGGAAACAACGTGATCCAACTTCTGAAACTGATCACAATGAATTGTTAGAAGAATTTTATCGCCGCGTTAATTTCTCTAATAATTACTTTTCCGTGAACATGTTAGACCTTGAAGGCTGGCATACGGATCGAGGCGCCATTTACATTAAATACGGCGCGCCCACTGAAGTTGAACGCCATTTAGATGAAATCAATTTACCGCCGTTTGAAATTTGGTTTTATGAAAAAATCCAACGCCGGTTCTTTTTTGAGGATAGAGGAGGCAGAGGGGATTTTAAGCTGGTGCGGATGGAATAATTTTTCTGTGAAGTTTGTGTGCTGTTTTTAGGTAATGGGTAATTGGGTAATACGGTAAATAGGTAATTAGTATTTATAATGTTAGTTTTATTCCCACGGAAAAATCAGTGGGAGTTTTTGATCCGTGGGGAATGATTTTTTTTGTTTAATTCTGGTATGTCCACATAGGCCAATATCAAAATCGATTCTTATCAAAACTTCGATGCTCAAACTCTTTCAAACGCATATTCTATTAATCGACCGGACTCTTTTTATGATTTCGGTCTTTTTGTTTTTTGTTGGGCTGATCTGCTCGATCCCGGTTGTAAAAAAGGAGATTCGGTTTTTCCTTTTTTACCCGCTCTGGGTTTGGAAGCGGTTGAAACTGTTTTTACAAACAGAGCCAACGTTTTTAAAATTATTTTTATTCATATTTTCCTTCAACTCTGTCTCACTTTTTTTTAATATCGTTTCAGGAATTTCTGTTGTTCTGCCCTGTCTATTTTCCTTTTTAATTGGCTTGAATGTGGGAATCATTGGTTATCACGAAGGTGGATGGAAAGCTTTGTTTGGTATGTTTGTAGCGCCGCACGTAATATTTGAATTGCCGGCAGCCTGGATCAGTACAACTTTGGGCATGCAAATCGGGCGGGAAATTTTGCTGGGTTCAACTCCTGTTGCCCCGATTGTCCAACAATGTTTACTGGTTTATGTGCAACTTATTTTTCCGCTTCTATTTATTGCAGGATTAATTGAGGCAGCTTTGATTAACTTTATGATGAAACAATTATCAGGGTGTCCAAGAACTTGATTTTTCATTTTTATTTTATGGGCTAAAGCCCAAGTATTTTTTAGATTTTAAGAATCCCCGACATGAATGTCGGGGTTAGTCAATTGATATTATTGTAATTACTATGGATTACTTGTTTGTTTAGAACTTGCTTGTCGATGTTAATTGATAAGAGCCTAACTCCCCGCCAAAAACTTCCCCACATACAATACATCATTTTCACTTTCCAACTTCCAATAGTAGAGACCGGGAGTTAGTTTTTTGCTGAACCGGTATTGATTATTTTCAGGGATCAGGCTAAAAAGTTCAGTTCCTTTGTTATTTAAAATTTTGAGATAGATCGGCTTTTCTTCAATTTTTTCCCATTGAAAAAGGATTGCACCGGCACATTTTTCACCGATTTTTGGAGAGATGATATTATTTGCATACGAGCGGCTTTCATAAGCTAACATTTCTTCGAGGTAAGGTGTGGGCTTGAAATTCTCTGCAAAAGCTTGTTTAATTTTTTCCCAGTTATCAGGTGTTTTCTTTTCGATGATACTTTCCTGCTTTTTAATTTCACCTGATTTTTTTTGTTCGTCAGCTAATTTAACCTGATCTTCTGATTTGAGTGAATCTTTTTCTTCAACAAAAATGTTTTCCTGGAAAGGTTTTGTTTCATCAACTGGCGTTTGAAAAACTTTCACCATAAAGAAAATGATTACAGCAACGGTTGCTGTGGCTAATGAAACTTGAATCCATTGTGTGTTTAACACGGTTTGAAATAATTTTTTGATTGATGCCAAAGAATACAAAAGTTTGGTTTTCAGCTTTTTTAAGCCGGTTTTACCAGGTGAAGATAATAAAATCTTTTCTTCGTAGTTTTCCCATTCTTCATTTAGCGCCTTCAACTGACGAACTACCTCCTTGCATGTTTTACATTTATTCAAATGAGATTCAATTTCTAATTTTTCAATGGAAGATTTAACATTGTTGTCGATATAATCGCCCAGCCGGGTTGTGGAAATATGTCGTTTTAACTTTGCCTGCATCATTTTTTTCAGTGAATCTATCTTTCTGTCATTTATTTTTTTATCTTCCTTGGTGAAATACAATAATTATATATCATGATAAATTGCCTGTTTGAGTGATATTATTTTCAGGACAAGGTACTGGAATTTGAAACGATGCTTGATATCCACCTAAAAATCCTCCAAAAAGACGGCGGACTAACAGGATGGCGGACGTTCCGCTTGATGCTGAATAGGGTTGGGGATATCCAGTAACGAGGATCAAGCATCCAGACACATTTAATAGCATTCATCTTATTTGACGAACTAAGTTCTCAATTTTTTTTGTAATTGTTTCCTATTTGTGTGTAACACATAAGATATCCGCTGAGTATTTAAAGATTTACCTTTCGGAAATTCCTTCCTGGCAATTCTTATAATATTTTCATAACTTAATTCCTGCATCCATTTGGCATACTTTATGAATTTTTCAAGATTGCCCTCACTTGCAATATGTTCTTCAAATATTGCCTCAACTATTCCGGTAGAATTATTTGTTTCCGAGGCGACTTCATCTAAATTTTCCTGGTGCTCTGCAATTGAATGATATCGAGATTTTGTACGAATCAAATCGATCAATTTATTTCTAACGATGGGCCATAGATAAGTGAAAAGTTTGCTGTTGCCACGGTAATTTCGTATTACTTTTTTATTTTCTTTTATCATCACATGAAACACTATCTCGGAAATTACATTTTCCCGGTCAGGGAAATGACCTCCCGTACTCCCAATTTTTCTGACCAGGTGAAGAATAAGCTTATTCAACTCCTTATAGAGTTTTTTCTCGGTTTGCAAATCACCTTTTAGGTAATCACCAGCAATTTGTAAATCATTTTGATAATTTTTCAAATGAGTTTAGCCTTTCCATTCTATTAACTTCTAAAAAAATACTGTATTAAAATTGAAAAAGTAAGTTATTTTTTATCAATCATGTTTTTGATAATAAATAAAATTTGTAACTATTCAGTTTAACTGTATTTTCTCCCACAGAATTTCATTAATATATTATATTTTTTCAGTGAGAGTTCCCACAGAAAAAAGAACATAAACTTTTTATTTTTATTTCATGGGAGTTCATTTCCGTGGGAGAAATTTATCTCTTTTGTCTATCATTAAACTTCACTGAATAGTTACTAAATTTTACTAACTTTACATCCGGAGCGTATAAAAATGTGCTGTTTGATTGGAATCAGGATGGAGAATGGAGCGGTTCCAGTACATGTCCCGGCTCGCCATCTCTTGAAGCTCCTGAACATGTACTTGTTAATTTTCCGATACCAACTGGATGGCACATGCTTTCTGCATCTCATCCACCGGATTTTCGCCATTGACGAAGCCTATGATGACGGGATTGTATTATTGGCATCTGCCGGAAACCAGGAGAGGAATCTAGATGGTCATTTTTATCACCCTGTAGAAGGTGGATTACCCGGTAAATCACCTATCGGTGTTGGCGCCATCACGCTCGATACAAAGGAAGCTGTTCGAACTCCCAGGTTCACATGGGATTCTTGTTTTGGATCAAATGTTGATATTTGGGCGCCTGGCGCTGCCGGACTGGATGCGTTATCTCTCTGGACAACACCAACACCTGCTAATCCGGAAAGTGACGATTTTGGCGGCACCAGTTGTGCATCTCCTTATGCAGCAGGAATAGTCGCCATGATGAAAGCAGTGAATCCGACTTTATCAAAAGATGATCTTGAAACAATATTACAAGAAACTGCAAACGCCAGTCCGGATGCTCGCATGACAACAGGATATGTCAATGCTTTTGCATCGGTTCAGGAGGCTTTGTTATCGCCCGGAGGTATTGCGCCCGCTCTTGATGATTGTGAGCCAAATGATTTCAGCGATTTTTATACTATTGTCTCTGATGAAGAATATTGCGCCAATCTCTCCTCTGATGATACTGAAGACGGTTATTATTTTTATATCGATGATATGCGACCGGTGAGCGTTCAACGAGAGCAGTTGGTCATGGGCGATTACACAGCAACCATCAGTGGCTTTGGCATTTCAGATCAGCCGTTGCCGTTCGATGGCGAGTTAAATCCGGGAGGTTATTACATCCGCTTTGAGCCGAGTCCGGATATTAATACGTGTTTTTATGAATTGGAAGTATCGATTGGAGATCCCACTATTATCGCTCCTGACAGGTTTGAAAGAAACAATACATTGACAACTTCTGCGGAGTTGAGCTTTCCTTCTTCTTTGGTTGGAGACACCTGGGCTGTAGAGGATATAAATTTCCACATTAGAGGTGATGCTGATTATTTTGAACAGGAATTACCTGAGTTGCCTGATCTGCTTCATACAGATTGGCTGACAATCTGGATCGAACCGGATGATCGGGGACACCGTTCGGGTTTTAATCTTTTTTTGAAATCCCATGGTGGATAGAAGCAGAGACAGATAGAGCTTTCCTGGATCCGCCTCCTTCATTTCAAAACTGATGTTGTGAAGAAAACAAGGGCGCAGATACCATCTGAATTTGTTCTTTCTCAGAATTACCCCAATCCGTTCAACCCAACAACAGAGATTCATTTTGCCCTGCCAAAAGCCGAACATGTGAGCCTGTCTATTTATAACCTTGTAGGATAGCAACTACGATCTCTCGTTAGTGAACACAAAGACGCCGGACACTATGTGGCAACTTGGGATGCTAAGGATGAAAGCGGATATCAACTGCCAACAGGAGTTTATATTTATCGGATGCAAGCTGGGGATTTTGTTCAGTCGAAGAAGTTAATACTTGTGAAATAGTTAGGTAATAAGGTTATTTGGTAATATGGGGATAGGGAACATGATATAAAGATCCCCCTCGGTCCATTGTCGTCAGTTTAAGGAATTTAGAATTTCTGTTTCGTTCACAATTGTCAATTAACAGCTCACAATTCACAATTAATCGTGATAATTTGTATTAATTGTCAACTTATAAACAATTTAATTGTGAATTGAGAATAGTGAATGCCTTTCATCAAATTACTTTAAAACTGAAGGCTATGCCCTTAACCGGTTGGATAGCCGAGTCTCCCCCAATTCTTTTCCCGCAAATTCACTTTATACCCTTCGTCTCCTTCCTGCTGGGGGATTTCTTTGGTAAACCCAGCGCACTAAAGTGCAGGCAAAGGCAAAGGCGAAGGCAAAGGTAGGAAAAAGGCGAAGGTACAAGAATGTTTAGAAAAATATTTATATGTTTATACTTTATACCTTAAACCTTCCTTAGCCTTTTATAATTAATC
>JADHVV010000173.1 GCA_016783825.1 Candidatus Zhuqueibacterota bacterium
TAAATGAATATTCGTTAGAAAATAGACTTGAAATTGCTAATTATTTAACAGATAGAATCGTTACTTTAGCTAATTTATAGAGGTGAAAGTTGTAACCCTTTTTTTACTAGATTTGTTAAATATTTAATTTATATATACAACTAAAGAAATTGCTGGAAAATATTACAGACTGGTAGTTTCAGTAAATTGGGGATGGGCTAATGAAATTCATATAGGCTTTTTTAATAGAGAGACAAAAAACTATCTAACAATCGAAATATACCCTGGTGATACTAAAGCACAAGGTTGGTATATTTATAAACCCAATAGATCAGCAATTGAATGGCCCAATGAAATCAAAGGCTATGAATTGAAATCATTGCCTTTTATGAAATTTAGTCATTTTAATTCAAAACTTTTTTGGTACTGTCCTAATCAAAAAGAATATAAAACCATACACACAAGGATATTTTTCGAAAAACATGCTGGCAGATACCAAAAGCCACAATGGAAAAATTTTGAAATCCTAATGGATAGCATAGCTCCTAATTGGAAGAAAAAATGTGAATACATTCAAAAAATTGAGAACTCCAATAGGAGCTACTTTGACCTTTCAATTGGTACACTATTAACTGTTTATATTCCATATAAGAAAGCACAAGAGCTTGATAATAACGAATTAAATTCAGATTTAACTAAAGAACTTAAAGACGTAATTTATAAATTGAAAAAATTGATAGAAAATTAAAAGGGCACAACAATTCTGAGAATAATGAAAAAAACACATAACAAAAAAATCAAGCCGTTCAACTGTGCGCCGTGAAACGACAAGAAGGATTTCCGCCGAAGGCGGATGTGGGCAGGTGTTAAAGTAAGCCCCACAAGTCGATCTATCTCAGCGTGAAGGGAAACTGACACGTAACAAGAGCATGATAGAAAAGCGGATTGAGACGGACTGGAAACCGTCAATACGATTCCGCAACGACTGATTGATATGGCAAAAGCTATACTGCTTGAACTCTAATGACCAGTGATGCCTTGCATCATCTATAGGAAGCCCAGTCGAAACCTGTACCCCATCTGCTTCGATGGAGTTGGTCGGGACATCGGAGACAACACCCGATGGGGACACATTACAATGAGTAATGGTAAGGTTGTGAATGGAGTGCCTAAGTCAATCTATATAACGTCCAACTTGTACGGAACACGGGATTGCCTAAGTGGGGAGACCCATAAGGTGACGGAGTTCCAATAGTAGTCGTGGGAATAACGCCCCACCGGGGAGAGCAGGAAAGCTGCTCACAGGGCGAAGTGGAACAGGTAAGTCAAATCTCAAATAAGATAAGAGAAACAGCGAAATGCGTACTGCTCTTAAATATATTGAGATTGTTCGCCAGCGCGGCGAAAAAGGTTTAATACTCAAACGTGTTTACAAAAACATCCTTAATCGTGAATTGTTCTTAATGGCTTATGCTAATTTATATGCGAATGCGGGAGCGACCACTAAAGGAACAGATCCAAAAGATACTGTTGACGGAATGTCAATCAGGCGAATTGACAGATTAATAAAGAGATTACGACGCAGGAGATACCACTGGAAAGCGACACGACGAACAAGAATCCCAAAAAAGAACAGCAATAAAAAGCGACCATTAGGAATACCAACCTGGAATGATAAGTTAATTGAAGAAGTTCTCCGCATCGTTCTTTCAGCATATTACGATGTTCAATTTTCAAATCATTCTCACGGATTTCGGCAACAACGTGGATGCCATACTGCATTACAGGAAATACGCTACATCTGGACTGGCACACGTTGGTTTATCGAAGGCGATATTAAAGGATGTTTTGACATGTGGATCGAACAATGATGCTCAAGGGCATCATGTACGCAAACTAAAAGATGTAAAAGAGAAATATCAAGGACGGAAACAGATACCGAAGTGGGTACAGTTTATGACATCACGGAATCGAAAAGTTGTATTTGTTTGTCATCCCTGTCATGTAAATATTCATAATGGAGATTACGACAGTCGCAAAGTAGAATCAAGACTTACTGGAGAGCCGTATGACACGGAAACGGTCAAGTACGGTTCGGAAGGGGCTTGTTGGAAAAGTGTCTCTTTGAACGTCAATTAAACAAAGGGATAACTCGCTGGCTTGCTACCTTACAGCTAGCGGCAGTGTGATTTCTGAAATTTAGGTTGTTAATCGTGTTCCGTGCTTTTCCTAAACTCTGTGCGTATCTTTCGCTGGCAGGTGAGCCAATCGTTAACAGAGACCCTCCACCAAATGGCGAAAACCATCAGTTGTTTAGCACAATGCAAATTGGACAATTCCATCACCGAATATCTCCCGAATCCGAACCGCCGGCGCCTTAAAAAGCCACCATAAAAATTATTTATCGGATTTTGTACTTTCAAACTGCATAAAAACCAAAACTATTTAAAGCATCCGGTTATCTCATTTCGACAGAATTCTTTAGGCTGCAATTATTAGAAACCCGAAATTTTTTGTTGCCAAGTTGAAAAACATTTTATATATTGAACTATTCAAATAAGGTTTATTTTCGTAAACCATAATTTTATTTCTATCCGGGTTACATTCAGAGTGTGATGTTTAACAGGTTAGTATAACTTAAAATTATTATTGGCGTAACACCATGACTTTAATGACTTTTCGACCAAAGTTTATGAATGTTATCCAAAAACTGTATAATCACTTGTTATTCAGCCAATTTATTAATACAATAAAATTGGAATTTGGCGTTTAATTACTAAATTGGAAAACGATGTTATTGCTGATAAATCATTTTCCCTGGTGGATGAAACAGAAATTGATTTGAAGCAAGAGGATATTCAATAATGGCGAGAGCTAACAAAAGACCAAAGTCAAAAGGCAGCTCAGGATTTAATAGAAAGAACTCGTCCGAGTTTTTGAAAAAAAATCGACACAAACAAGGAATAATTACCACGAACTCCGGCTTGCAATACCTTGTGTTGGAAAGCAGCGATGAAACAAAGCCAACCATCAACAATACCGTTACTGTCCATCAGCGAATATCTTTAATTGACGGCACAATAATCGACGATACTTACAAGAGGTCGGATCCGCTTTCATTCACAATGAAGGAGGCAATAGAAGGCTACCGGGAAGGTCTTTTTATGATGGGTGTTGGCAGCCGATATCATTTTTATATTTCATCGGAACTTGCGTGGGGTAAGCGGGGCGCTGGTAACAAAATTGGCCCCAACACTTTACTGATAATTGATACTCGTTTAATTAAAATTGTTTGAATAAAGAGATTAAAACGAGTAATTCTCCATCGACAATTGGTGGCAACCAAACCTGGGTAAGCCAGAATCATAAAGGTAACTGGGTAATTAGTTTATTGGGTAATTGGGAATTTATCATACTGACGACTTTTTTATAACCGAATTACCTTATTACCAAATTACCTGTCAAGAGATCTTTTTGAAGTCAACATTTTTTTGCCTATAGTGCAAGAATTTAGCAGTAATAATCATCCCGTTGATCCTGGAAATATCCTGTAATCCTGTCAATACAAACCGTTATCATACAAACAGGAATGAAAATGCACATACTAATAATCGACGACGAAAAAAATATCTGTTCCTCTTTGTCAGGATTTTTAAACGATATGGGGCACAGCACAAAAACCTGCATGGATGGAGACTCCGGGCTGCAAACCGCAATAGCCGAATACTTTGACCTCGTTTTTCTTGACGTCATGCTGCCCGGGAAAAATGGACTTGAGGTATTGGAGCAATTGCGACAAGCCAAGCCTAATCAACATGTGGTTATGATCAGTGGTGATGCGGATTTGCAAACAGCGGTAAGGGCAACCAAGCTGGGCGCTTACAATTTTTTGGAAAAACCATTGAATCCGGACAAGGTCATTTTGGAAGTTAAAAATATAGACCGTCATCAAAAAATGATACGTGAAGTTACCGATCTTAAAAAACTGGTCGAATATGAATATACCATGGTTGGGAATTCTCCGGCGCTTGAAAAAGTTCGCAATGAAATAAAAAGGGCTGCGCCTTCGGATGGAAGAATAATGATCTATGGCGATAATGGTACCGGCAAAGAACTGGTCGCCCGCGAGATACACCTGCAAAGTAATAGAAAAAATGGGCCGTTTATTAAGGTTAACTGTGCTGCCATTCCCAAAGATTTAATAGAAAGCGAATTATTCGGACATGAGAAGGGCGCCTTTACCGGGGCAATCAAAAAGAAATGCGGTATGTTTCAGGAAGCGGATGGCGGAACGCTTTTGTTGGATGAAGTTGGGGATTTATCCCTGGAATCCCAGGCTAAACTGCTCCGAGTGCTGCAAGAGAACGAATTTATGCGCGTTGGCGGCACATCACCAATTCAATTTAATACCAGGATCATTTCTGCAACGAATAAAAATTTAGCCGAAGAAATAAATAAAAGTTCTTTTAGAGAAGATTTGTATTTCAGGCTAACAGTGATCCCGATAACCGTTCCTGCTTTAAAAGAACGCAAAGAAGACATTCCCATGTTAGCGAAACATTTTTTAACAACTTATAGTTTAAAAAACGGCAAACGGCAAATGAATATTTCCGACAAAGCCCTGGAACCAATGATCTCATATAGTTGGCCTGGAAATATTCGTGAGCTGAAAAATTTTATCGAACGTTTAGTTATCATGTCTGATAGCGATGAAATTGATCATCAACAGGTATTAAATATTTTTCCCGAATCTTTTAATCACCATTATTTAAGTTCTCAGGGAAATGATGAAGTCGTCGAAAAAAATCTTTCGCTAAAGGAGCATCTTGAAATATTTGAAAAGGAGCTGTTAACCAAAGAATTTATAAAAGCCGAAAAAAATGTTTCCCGAATGGCAGAAGCCTTAAAAACAGATCGCCCGAACTTGCATCGAAAGCTGAAAAAGTTTGGCATTAAAACCTAATCTGGACAAAACAGAATTCCGGTAAACTGAAATGGGGGTTATTCTGTAAGGAATTTTGCAAACAGAAAAGATTAAGGTCAATACTCTTCGAGCACAGGGATTAAGATCAAGAAAAATCAGATAAAATTTTTCTTGATCTTGACCTTTATTTTATTACCCAATTTCCTTATTACCAAATTACCTTTCAAGTGTTTTTTTCCATGAACCATAATTTCATAATTCAGATACTTAACCTTCACCAGACCAGGCAGACCTATGAAAAAATCAATCTACTTGTTCACTTTGTTGATAATTGTTCTTTCTTCGGTTACATTATTCGGACAGGATGACGAAGCAAATATTCGCATAACCGGTACAAATATTCATTATGAACCGGATGATTGGATCACCTATTCCATGACCCGATGGGTTAATTCGTTGGCAGTGGGAAGAGAATTTATATATGTCGCTACTTCTGGGGGAATACTTCTTTACAACCTCTATGCGAATAAATGGGAAAGACCCTGGACAATCAGCGATGGACTCCCGGACAATTTTATTGTCTGCGTGGCTTACGACGAGGCAACTGACAATGTGTGGTGCTCAACTCCACTGGGTGTGAGTGTTTATCGTACAACATGGAGAATATGGGAAAATTTATTTAAAGATGAATTCGGTTTGTTCCGCGGTGATGATATTGTTTCGTTCGGGTTTGATGGTCAATTTGTGTGGCTCGAATCAAAAGATGGAGAATATTTCCGCAGTGAAAACCAACAGGTTTCATTTTCGAGAAAAACAAGCGATGTGATTCCTTATGAACATATCAGGTGGTTCGGTCAAAGAGATGTGTCTTTAAAAAAGCTTCCCGAGTTATTCATGCATGGTGGGTATTTCATTGATCCGAATGGGATCATTAAAGATTTTCGATTGGATGATTATGATATCACCTGTTTTTCGTCCGATCCATGGAATTCCATCTGGGTTGGTTCATGGGGATTGGGTGTTGGCAAGGCTGATGCCAGGATAAAAATTTTGGAACTGTTACCCCAGGGATTGTTTTTGAACAATGTGGTTGCATTTGAATTTGATGATAACGGAAATATCTGGGCTGGCGGTATTGGCATCTACAATGGACAAAGCGGCATTACGTTTTGGGATTATGAAAATGATTCATTCAATTATTACCAGGCTCGATTCAACAATACCCTTTATAGCGACCAGGTTACTTCAATCGCTATTGATGAATCATTTATTTGGTTCGGCACGGAATATGGATTGTTGCGTTATAATCCATCAAAAGACAAATGGAAAACTTATGACTCCGGGTTGGGATTGAGAGATAATTATATTCTTGATGTTGAAGTTGATGATAACAATGTATGGATAGCCACTTCACTTGGATTGTGTCAGTTAGACAAAAATAAAATGACACAAAAAGATTACCGGATTCGGGATGTTGCTGAAAAAGATATTCTAAATATGAAAGTTTATGATATTGAAATCACACATAATTTGCTTTGGATTGGAACAGAATATGGTCTTTATATTTATGATAAATTTAAAAAAACTGGCGGCTTTGAAGATGACGCTCACGGTCCGCAAAATGACGAGATATTTGACGTTGGAATTCTCGAAGATAAAGAAATTTGGGTGGGATTAGCTGACGGCGTTGAAGTTTTTGACCTGAAAACAGAATCCTGGAAAGGCGTTCCTGCAAAACGGTTCAACACATCGATGTCGATTAATTACATTGTTGTAGATGAAGCCGCCGCCTGGTTAGCCACAGACGAGGGTGTACTAAAATATGACAAGGACAGAAAAAGATGGAGAACGTTTACAATGGAAGATGGACTGCCCAGCAATGTGGTGAATTGTATTGCCCTTGATGGAGATTATGTCTGGTTTGGCACGCCCGAAGGATTAACAAGTTTTTTGTGGAACTCTCTATATCGGATTGATTAGCATGTTTAGTGAAAGAACTCTGTTATGAAATTTTAGATTCTTTTGTTCATTGAATGAGAGACACGGAGACGGGGAGAGAGGGGGAAGAAACCATCGAATAATCATTACATTTTTCAATTATCACAGTCTCCCCGGCTCCCTTACTCCCACTCTCCCTCGCTCCAGCTTTTGTCACTTGTTGATTTCATGTAAATCTTCGCCAGGTTTCTTTCTCCCGGCCTTACTCTCTTCCCCTTTTAGCAGCCGCTTGATATTGCTGCGATGCGTAAACACAATGAGCACAGCAATAAAAACTGCAAAGTAAATTAATTCCCCAGAATAGCCGCGCCAATTTTTAAACAATAAAACAACAATCGGGAAGGCAACAGCAGCTGACATGGAGCTTAAAGAAACATATCTGGTTGTGAGTAAAACCAAAAAGAAAATAACAAGACAAACGAAACCTGCGATTGGATATAGAGCGAACAGCATACCGGCAGCTGTGCCAACACCTTTTCCGCCCTTAAATCCGGCAAAGATAGTCCAGATGTGTCCGAAGATAGCGGACATTCCGGCAATTATCTGGACAATATTGGGTGATAGGTCAACCGGATCAATACGTATTTGTGAAATGAGCAGTGTTGCCAGCACACCTTTTCCAACATCGATGAGCATGACGAAAACGCCGATTTTCCAACCGAGTACCCGAATAGCATTTGTTCCACCGGCATTTCCGCTGCCATGTTCGCGGAGGTCAATGCCCCTAAAAAGTTTAGAGCAAATAATGCTGGTGGGAATAGAGCCGGCTAAATAGCTTAATACGATAATTGTGATCATTGATAACATATTATTTTCCTAATTTAATTTGTTAAAACTACGTTATTTAAAATAGTTGTTTATTGATTTTAAAGCTGATCGATACTTGATGTCCGCCCAAAAAGATGGCGGACGTTCCGCTTGATACTGGATTCCGGATATTGGGATTTGTGTATAGCCATCGAGTATCCAACACCTAACATAATTCTAATTCTCCATTGAAGCAAAAAAATTTTTTCACTCCCATCATCTAATCATCAAATCCAATAAACGCAATTCCCGCTGTTCCTGGTCCGGCATGAACACCAAGCACAGGCGCAGCATCGAGAATTGGAATTTCTTCTGTTATATCAAATGTTTCTTTAAGTCGATTGGCATACCATTCGGCTTTAGAGGGCGCGTTTGCATGGGCTACCCCAAATTTGTGACGTTTATAATTTTGTGCTTTTTCAATCACTAATTGAAAAGCTTTGTTCATCGCTGCTTTATTGCCGAAAGCTTTTGCCGCAGGATAAAGTTTGCCTTCTTCGTTGATAGATAAAATAGGATTTAAGCGAAGTATTTTACCAATCAATCCTTTTTGTTTACTTACTCGTCCTCCCTTTACTAAATACTTTAACGACGGAAGCGAGAAAACGATGTGAGTATCATCGACAATTTTTTTAATTTTGTCGACGATTTCATCAAAAGATGTATTCGCATTAATAAGCTCCACAGCTTCATTTACGATTAACCCCAATGCGCCTGAAATGTTTTTACCGTCAATGCAAATGATTTTATCTTTAGCGAACATTTTAGCGGTCATCTCAACACTTTGCAGCGTACCACTGAGCGCTCCCGAAACATGAATGGAGATAATTTTTTCATAAAGCGGGAGAATTTTTTCAAACACATTTTTAATGTCAGCAACCGCAGGCTGTGATGTTTTTGGATGAACAGGTGAAGATACTAATTTTTCATAAAATTCACCGGGTGTTATATCAACTTTATCTAAATAGATTTTCTCTCCAAAAATCAACTTTAATGGAATATAGTGGATTGAATTTTCTTTGATAAATTGTTCCGGCAAATCACAAGAAGAATCGGTAACAATGCCAACTTTTTTAATAGTAACCTTTGACGCAGCCTGCTCTTGAACAGTGTCTGACTTATCCTCTTTAATGGTGGCAATACTTTTATGACGGACAATTTTACCTTTGTTGATAAAATTCTCAATCCCTTCTAAAATGTGAATGAAGCCTTGAGCGCCGGCATCAACTACGCCGGCTTTTTTTAAGACATCCAGTTTTTTGGGCGTTTCAGCCAAAGATATTTTTGCCTTTTGCAATGCAGCTTTTAAAATTTCAGCAAAATCATCGGTCTTTTTTGCGGCGCTTTCAATGCAATTTGCCCAGTCACTAATTACAGTAAGAATGGTGCCCTCCGTTGGATTAGAAAGCGCCAGGTAAGCCTTTTCCTTTGCCTTTTGGACGGCCTCGGCAAATGTTGTTGTTGACAGTCGTAATTTATCTTTAATGGATTCCGCAAAGCCGGAAAAGAACTGCGCTAATATGATCCCGGAATATCCCTGGGCTCCCATAAGCGCAGCTTCTGATAATTCAAAACCAACAACGCCAACGGAATTATTATTGGAAATAGAGTTTGTTAATGAGCTTGGATTCATTGTATGGGACATATTTGTCCCTGTATCTTTGTCCTGGATTGGAAAAACGTTAATTTTATTAACTTTTTCCTTCATGTTTTCCAGAACTTTACTCGCCTCAATAATAGCGTTTTTTAACTGAATGCCATCCAGGTAACGGATCCTTGTTAACTTTATTTTGTTTGAGTTCATAAAAAGAATTTCCGAGAATGTTTTAATAGTCTTTAAGCATTAAAATCGCTTTGCAATGGGAAAGAATGCTTAACTTTAATAACAGCTATTATTAATAAAGGTTGAGATCGAGATCAAGGTCAAGAAAAAAAGCAAGATGATTTTTTCTTGATCTTAATTCTATTTTGTCAGATTAGAAAAACTACACAACAGATGTCATTCCGGCGTGTTTTTTTGCCGGAATCTCCTACTAAATTTTAACAAGATTCCGGTATTCCGCTTCGCTTCAACCGGAATGACAAACGAATCGTGGTAATGTGACAAAGTAGAATTAATCTCGACACCTGTACTCGAAGGGTATTGATCTTTTCTTGTTGCAATAGCTATTTTAAACAAACCTATCATTTCAGTTAAAGAGATTTCGGCTTGATCAGGCAGGATGTTTGAAATTATCAATAAGGGCTTGAATTTTCTCCTTCACAAGATCTTTCAGGTCTCTGGATGATAACTGTTTGGTCTCCTCATAAGAAATTGTCTCTCCAAAAACCAAATGAATAGTGCCCGGGCTAATTAACCAATGATTCACAGACTTAATCTCGAATGCTCCGATTATAGCAATGGGAACGATGTCTGCTTTTGCTTTTTGCGCTAATAAAAAA
>JADHVV010000174.1 GCA_016783825.1 Candidatus Zhuqueibacterota bacterium
GAAGTGGTGAACCGAAATGGGGATACATTACATATATGCGAAGCAGGTTATCGCGAGATGATGGATATTTCACCAGATGGTGTAGAACGCGGCTGGCAGCCTCGACCCGGCTATGCTAATCCTAATCAGGATAAAATTGCCATGAGCGATGACCCTAATTCATGGCCCCAGGGCTGGTCCGATAAAGACGCCAGTTGGAATGGATATTGGAACGGATATTTTGGCAAACGTACCAATGCTGACCAGGAAAGCTTTTTTGTTATGGATGACGATGCTGATGATGGACAGGATTTTTATCCCGATTCCACTGACCTTACACGGCGCGGGCTTGCTCTGCGGGTTGGCGTGCGTGGCTTTCAGTGGTCTAATATGCTGGCAGAAGATTTAATCTTCTGGCATTATGATATTACCAACGAGGGTACTACTAAATACCAGAAAATGATTTTCGGTATGTATGTTGACGTGGGAATTGGTGGTCAATATGATTCTAACGATGATAATGCCTCTTTTGATCTGACTGACGACATTACTTATTCCTGGGACACAAATAAAATGGGCGAAGGCGGCTGGAGTCCGACTGGCTGGTGTGGTTATGCCTTTTTAGAAAGCCCTGGCAATCCATTCAACAAGATTGACGATGACGGCGATGGGGAAGTAGGAAGTCCTACTATTACCGAGAATATGATTTTAGGAGAAATTCCAGAAAATGGAATAGACGACAATGGTAATGGATTGATTGACGAAGCCGAGATGCATATCGGTTTTAAATATGCTGACGGCATCGACAATAACGGCGATGGCAGGATTGACGAGATGATTGATGAAGCAAGAGATGATGGTATTGATAATGACTTAGATTGGGATCCTGAAAAAGACGATGTTGGGGCAGATGGGATAGCTGGCAGCGGCGATTTCGGCGAGAGCGATGGAATACCTACTGCGGGCGAACCACATTTTGATGTTACTGATAAGGATGAATCTGATCAAATAGGTTTGACAGCATTTGATGTATTTTATATCGGAACTGGCGTAAACTTTTATAAAGATGATGAGATATGGAACCGTATCTCCTACAGTCATTTCGATACCAAATTGCAAAATGGAAACATTGCTTTTCTCTACGGCTCAGGAACGTTCCCCCTTTTGCCGCAGCAAACTGAGCGTTTTTCCGTTTGTCTGGTTTTTGGCGAGACTCGTGAGGATATTTTCCGCAATAAACAGGTAGTGCAGAATATTTATAATGAAAATTATAATTTTGCGCGACCACCGGAAAAGCCGCAAGTTTGGGCTGTTGCAAGTAATAAAAAAATCACGCTTTATTGGGACGATAAAGCCGAACAAAGCTATGATCCTTTTTCTGATCCACCCTATGATTTTGAAGGATATAAAATTTATAAAAGTACTGATCCCGGATTTTTGGATGCCCGGATCATCACCAATGCTTATGGCGAAAAGACTTTTTTACAGCCAAACGCGCAATTTGATATTCGTAACCAGGTTGCTGGCTTTTTCCCATTAGATTACCAGGGAACAAAAATTTATATGGGTGATAACAAGGGGTTGCAGCATTCCTGGACCGATACTGACGTAATTAATGGAAAAACTTATTATTATGCTGTGGTCTCTTATGACCGAGGCGATGTTAGTTTAAATATGTATCCCTCCGAGTGCGGAAGAGTGATTGTTCGCGATATTAATGGCAATGTAAAGTTAGATAAAAATACTGTGGAAGTCACTCCCCAAGCGCCAGCCGCTGGCTATCGAAAAGGCGGCATTCAGGATTCTATAAAGCATGTAACCGGGTTTGCAACGGGTAATTTGTGGATTGATGTATTAAATCCGTTGTTAGTACCGGATAATCAAACGTATCAGATTGCTTTTGATGACACAACACATCTGGACACCATTAGTTATAATTTAATAAATATTACTGAACAGGATACAATTATTCTAAAATCTTTCAATGTACGGGCAGAAGATTATAATCCAATATTTTCTGGAATTCGATTGTTTGCTTTTACTGACAGCATCGAGTGGGACGGGCAGAATTCCGGCTGGATTCAAGGGAATTGTAATTTACCGGTTAATGTTGAACATCGGTACAACTTCCCGCAACGTCGTCCGGGATATCCCTCCAGTTATGAAATTCGTTTTGGCGAGCCAGACACCACCTGGTGGTTTATTCCTCGTTTTCCGGTTAATTTTACAGTGTGGGATGTGTATGAAAATAAAAAAGTCCTGATCGCTCTTGAAGAGCCCAATGAGGCAATGCGCGATAGCAGTGTTTCGCCTGGCGATTATATTCGTATTATTATTAAAGATGGAACTATTCCACGGGAAGTCTGGCGTGTGAACTTCCTGGAACCTCATGGCGAAGAAGAGCCTGTTTTACCCGACAGTGGAGATGTACTTCACATCCAGATTAAAACGCCCTTCCGCAGCGGAGATGTTTACCAATTTACAACCAAAGCTGCTCAAGAGGATCGAAAACTTGCCAAAACTGAGTTAGAGAAAATTGCAGTTGTTCCCAATCCTTACGTGGTTGCCGCTCGCTGGGAACCGTCTCGGTTGTTTGCAACCGGTCATGGGGAACGAAGAATATTTTTCATTAATTTACCGGCAAAATGTACCATCCGAATTTACACACTCAGCGGCGATCATGTGCGCACGATTGAGCATGAATCAACCTTACTGGATGGCGCTGAATCCTGGGATTTAACCACAAAAGATGGATTGGATACTGCCGCCGGAATGTATATTTTTCATGTGGATGCTCCCAATATAGGTGAAAAAATTGGAAGATTTGCGTTGATAAAGTAAAAAAATATATCTTTGTTGTTCGTATGGGCAAGTGACAAAATTACAAATAACAAATCTCAAATAAATTTCAATAACCAAAATTCAAAATCCGAAACCATTATTGGAACAATCAAAAGAAGTTTTGGTCATTGGAATTTAGGATTTGAATTTTATTTGAAATTTGATGCTTGTTATTTGGTGCTTTTATAACTGAACTGCATTTTTCGTAACTATTAAAAACTTAGAGATTAGTTATGACAACGAAAAAAATATATCTAATATTAGCCTGTTTTATTTTCTCTTTTTTACCTTATAAAACTTGGGCTGGTTTAACAAAAAGTGGTACTACTTCGGCGCAGTTTCTCAAAATACAATTAGGAGCGCGCGCAATTGGAATGGGCGGTGCTTATGTTGCTCAGGCTAATGATGTCGCTTCTATTTATTGGAATCCTGCGGGGTTGACTAATGTTGGACCTCATGGCGCTGTGAGTTTCGCTTATAGCGATTGGTTAGCCGATACAAAATTAAATTTTGCCGCTGCCGTAATTAAGGCGGGCAATATCGGTACTATTGGATTAAGTTTTACCAGCCTCTCTATGCCAGACCTGAAAGTGCGCACCGAGTACGAGCCGGAAGGAACAGGGGAATTCTTTAGTGCGTTGAATATGGCTATGGGCATAAGTTACGCGCGTTCACTCACAGATCGCTTTGATTTAGGGTTTACAATTAAATATATTCGTGAGCAAATCTGGCATTGTACAGCTTCCACAATTGCCTTTGACCTTGGCATACTATTCCAGACAGATATTGATTGGCTTGTTTTAGGGATGAGCATTTCTAACTTTGGACCCAAAATGAAATATCAGGGAAAAGATATTTTCATCAATTACGATTTTGATTCTGACCAATGGGGGGATAATGAAAATATTTTTGCAAATTTACAAACCGATAGCTGGGATTTACCATTGCTTTTTCGCTTCGGTTTAGCAATGGAAATATTAAACAATGAAATGAGTCAATTGTTAGCATCAGTAGAAGCGCGTCATCCCAATGATAATACCGAAAGTGTAAGTATGGGAATGGAGTACGGTTTTTTGCATCGTTTTTTTCTGCGAGCCGGCTATCAGACATTGTTTGAAAAAGATTCTGAAAGAGGATTGACTATGGGGATGGGCTTTATTTATTTTATTTCTCCAACCAATCCGTTACGTTTTGATTATGCTTATGCTGATTGGGGAAGGTTGACAAATACGCACCGCTTTTCTTTAGAGCTTAACTTTTAACCTGAATTATTCACAGTCTGTATTTCCATATTTAAATAAGGTAACTGTACAGGTGTAAATTTTTGCCACAGAGACACCGAGAACACAGAGACTTTTCTTAGAAATTAAAAAGAAATATTGATAATTTCGAGCACGGTTAAACCGCAATAAAAAAATGTAAAAAATGTAAAATAGTATTAAACGCAGAGATCGCTGAGACCGCAGAGTTACTTCAATTAAAAAAAAGTTGATTTTTATTCTAAAATTGATTATAAAATTTTAAATTTGTTCAAAATAATTTTAAATATTTTTTCTCTGCGTTCTCTGCGAACTCCGCGTTGAAATATTTCTTGCAAAAAAAACACTCAAATGATTTGTAATACTATAGGGGATAATTTGTATAAAATCGGTGAAATGATTATTTTATAAAAGTAACTCTGTGACGAAAGAATATTTCAGGTTAGGTAATTGGACCATTGATAATAAAAATCGACGTTGTTTCTACTCTATTACCAAATTACTTTGTTACCTAATTACCTTATTGCCAATTTGCCTTATTGCCCAATTACCTGCCCATGATTAATTTTTAATATATTCTAAAAATGACGAGTGTAAATGCAAAAAAAATTCGAGACCAGGTATGGATATTTTACCGAAGACGGAACTGAGTTTGTAATTACCGATTATCGAACCCCGCGACCGTGGGTGAATGTGATTTCAAATGGAAGTTATGGATTGGTTGTTTCTCAATTAAACGGCGGATTTAGCTGGATTGAGCATTCAAATATCAATCGTTTAACCCGCTGGCAGCAAGACCTGATTCGCGATAATTGGGGAAAGTATATATATTTACGGGATGAAGAAAATGGCGATTTCTGGAGTCCTACTATCCAGCCGGTAATGAAAGAGTTGGATAGCTATCAATGCCGCCATGGGATAGGATATACCTATTTTTTTTCTGCCTATAAGGGGATTGAGACCAAAATACGAATATTCGTTCCATTCCGTAATAATTTGGAAATATGGACGATACAGATTAAAAATACAGAAAAGAAACAAAGACGATTAAGTCTGTTTACATATTTAGAATGGTGCCTGGGAGTTGGTCCAGACAATCACCGTGAATTTCATAAAGCATTTTTAGAAACAGAATTTAATAGCGACAATCAAGTTTTATTGGCTCGCAAGCGTCTCTGGGAAATACCTTCCAGCAAAGGACATTGGAATACAGAATGGAATAGCAACGCATACTTCGCTTGCAGTGAGCCAATCGATGGCTTTGATAGCGATAAAGAAGCGTTCATCGGTAAGTACCGGGATTTATCCAATCCGCTATCATTAGAAACAGGACAGCTTACCGGAAAAGAGGGAAAATGGAACGACTCGATTGGCTCGTTGAAAAAAAATGTTAATCTTGAACCGGATGCGCAAAAAACAATTAATTTCTTTTTGGGTGCTGAAGATGATCCGGAACGAATATTCGCACTGTTGAAAAAATACCGTAACCCGCAAACAGTGGAAACAGCATTTCGGGAAATGAAACAAAAATGGAATTCTTACCTGACAAAAACCACTGTACAAACGCCGGATCAAGCCCTGAATTTTATGACCAATACCTGGTTAAAATACCAGAGTATTTCGTGTCGATTATGGGGACGTGCTGCTTACTATCAGCAAAGCGGAGCTTTTGGTTTTCGCGATCAATTGCAGGATAGCCAAATATTTTTATATATTGAGCCAGAACTGACTAAAAAACAAATTTTGCTTCATGCGAAACATCAATTTAAAAATGGAAGTGTGCTGCATTGGTGGCATCCAATAACCGACCAGGGGCATAATGGAAACATGAGTGATGATTTGCTGTGGCTGCCGTTTATTACTGTTCAATATTTAAAAGAAACAGCAGATTGGCAAATTTTAGAAGAGAAGCTGCCTTTTTATGATGATAACGCGCACACTGACCTGTTACATCATTGTTTGTTAGCAATCGACTGTGTACTCGATCGTTTCAGCGCGCGCGGTTTGCCCCTGATTTTGTCCGGTGATTGGAATGATGGCTTGAGCGCAATGGGACTCGAGGGAAAAGGTGAATCAATCTGGCTGGCTCATTTTGTGTATTATATTTTAGATGAAATTATTCCGATTTTAGAGCATAGAAATCTCTCAGAAAAGAAAGATTATTATCAACAACGAGCTTCTGAATTAAAAAATACGATTAATGAAATTGGCTGGGATGGCAATTGGTTCTGGCGCGCCAGCAAGGACAATGGCGAATTAATCGGCAGCCATAATAATGATGGAGGAAAAATATATTTAAATGCCCAGATTTGGGCTGTGATTGCAAAGAGTACGGATTCACAGAGACAGAAAAAGATTCTGCAACAAGTAGAAACTTTGTTAGAAAGCGATGTCGGACCAATACTATTCCATCCTGGTTATATGACACCAGATTCAGATATTGGCTATTTATCACGCTATGCCCCGGGAGTTCGGGAGAACGGCGGTGTTTATACACATGCGGCAACCTGGTCTATTTGGGCGGAATGTTTATTAAAACATAGTCAGCAGGCTTACCGCATTTATCGAAAAATTAATCCGATTTATAACGGCTTAAACCCTGATCGCTATTTTGCAGAGCCGTATGTAACCCCTGGAAATATTGATGGTCCGGCTTCTCCTAATTATGGTCGCGGCGGGTGGAGCTGGTACACTGGCTCGGCAGCCTGGTTGTTTAGGATAACAATCGATCATCTCATTGGCATCGAGGCTGATTATGATGGTTTAATCGTCAAACCGTGTTTCCCAAAAGAATGGACAGAAGTCAATGTAAAACGTTTGTTCCGTGGAAAAACCTATCACATAAAAATAATAAATGTAGAAAATGAATCGGATATTCCAATCGAGATCTGGATAAAGGATAAAAAGATGCCGGGAAACAAAATACCAGTGGTGACCGATCAGGAAGAAATTCAGGTTGTTGTCAAAAGGAACATTAGGCAAGTCTGATTATATGCCGGAAACTTGATTCGTGTGCGAGAGACCTCAAAGGTCTTAAAGACCTTTGAGGCCTGGATAGTTAAAAAAATTATCGCTATTTAGATGGGGCTATACGTGCCACGCACTTCCAAAGTGCGTGGCACGTTAAATAAAAAAACTAACAATGAAAACGAGTATAATTGATGATCTCCCATAGATTTTTAGTTTATATGCTATTTACGAAATTCTTAGCCTCAGCCTTAGCCATTGCCTTAATAAACTCTGTATAGAAAGACCCCTTCGCAGTCAATTATAGAAAATGGTTAAAATTTAAAAAAAATAATTACAAGGAGTTCACTATGAAACGACTGTTAATATTATTTATTCTAACAACATTAGTCTCCATTGGTACTACACAGGAGGACATTGTATTTTTCAGTGATAGCCCCGACGGGGATCAACTGTATGACGCTTCCTGGGGATATCGGGTATCGCCAAGCTATCTGGAATTAGCTGGCAATAACGATAAATTTCCAGTGGATGCCCAACACCCTTATCAAGGCGCACATAGTTTGCGTTTACATTGGAATTCCAAAAGCGGGGGAGACTGGGGAATTGCTGTGGCTTCTGTTGGTTGGACGCCTCATAACTTTACCCAGTATGACAGCATCTTATATTGGATCAATGCACCAGCAGAAATTGAAAAAACAAACCTGCCTGACCTGTCTGTTGAGGACAGCGGTAATAAAAAGAGTACTCGTGTCTGGCTTGGCGATTATTTAGACGGAGTGGACAATGATTCTACCACCTGGCAAAAAGTCATGGTTCCTATTGACGCATTTCAACCTGGCGCAGATAATAGTGATTTCACAAAAATTAAAACTATTTTCTATTGGCAAAAAAATACTGACGAAGTGGAACACACTGCCTGGATTGATGAAATTCGTATTATCAAAGCTGGCGGCATAGGTCCTACACCACCGGAAACTCCGACAAACCTGACCGCAAAAGGTCACGATAGCAGAATTGATCTGAAATGGAAATCCAATTCTGAAACTGATTTATTGGGATATTATATTTATCGGGCCTCTATAATTGATAGTCATTTTAGAAAGTTAAATGCAATTGCTCATGAAGTACATCTTTACAGCGATTTTTTCGGCGTGAACGATCAAACATACTACTATTATGTTACCGCCGTAAATAGAGATTATCAAGAATCTTCTCCATCTGACACTGTTTCTGCTACTTCATTTCAGATGACAGATGATGAATTATTAACCTCGGTACAGGAAGCAACATTTCGCTATTTTTATGATTATGGACACCCAATTAGCGGGCTGACACGAGAGGTAAAAGGGTCGGATGAGACCTGCACCAGTGGTGGTACTGGTTTTGGTTTGATGGCGATTATGGTGGGAGCAGAACGTGGTTTCATTTGTCGCGATTCTGCTGCAACACGGGTGTTGAAAATTTTGAGCTTTTTACAGGATGAAGCAACACGATATCACGGTGCCTGGTCTCATTGGATAAACGGTGCAACCGGTGAAACAATCCCCTTTAGTACTTACGATGATGGTGGTGATTTAGTGGAAACAGCGTATCTAATTCAGGGTGTTCTTACAATTCGTCAATATTTTAATCTTAACAATGCTGTTGAAAATGAGATTCGTACCCGAGCCACGCAGATTTGGGAGAGCGTGGAATGGGATTGGTATCGCCGTTTTACTGATGGTAAAGTAATTTACTGGCACTGGTCTCCGAATTACGAGTGGCGAATGAATATGGCGGTTTCAGGATTTAACGAAGCGATGATCGTTTATCTGTTAGCAATTGCATCTCCGATACATCCAGTTCCAGCTTCACTTTATTACGATGGTTGGGCTAATTCACCAAATTATGCAAATGGTAACACATATTATGGTTATAAACAATGGGTTGGTTGGCCCTATGGCGGCCCACTTTTTTTCACTCATTACTCTTTTCTGGGATTCGATCCCCGAGATAAAGAAGATCAGTTCTGTAATTATTTTGAAAACAACCGTAATATTTCATTAATCCACCGAGCTTACTGTATTGACAATCCCTTACATCATGCTGGCTACGACTCTCTTGTCTGGGGACTCACCGCAAGTTATAATCCCTGGGGATACAGCGCGCACGAACCTTATAATAATGATAACGGAACCATTTCGCCCACTGCCGCACTCAGCGCGATGCCTTATGTTCCAGAAGAATCCTTTGCTACGTTGAAACATTTTTACTTTAATTATGGATCACAACTCTGGGGAGAATTTGGATTCAGAGATGCTTTTAATTTGGATCAAAATTGGTTTGCAAAAATTTATGTTGCTATTGATCAGGGACCCATTATTTTAATGATAGAAAACTACCGTTCGCAGCTTTGCTGGGACATGTTTATGGCTAATTCAGAAATTCCACTGATGTTAGAAAATATCGGCTGGACCACAACAAATATTGAAGATAAAACCAGCCGGATTATTCGTAATTTTAAACTGCATCAAAACTATCCCAATCCTTTCAACGCTCAGACTGTTATTAGATTCAGTTTACCTGAAGCTTCGCAGGTAACATTGGACATTTATAATTTATTGGGAGAGAAAGTCTCCTCAATTTATTCCAGAAAGAAATTAGCTGCTGGTAATCATAATATAAAATTTAATGCTGATAAATTACCATCTGGTGTTTATTTTTATAAAATTGAGACAGAAGATTTTAAGGAAATTAGAAAGATGCTGTTGGTGAGGTGATATAAATGTAAATGTAGTCCACCTTAAAGGTGGACTACATTTAGAAATTTGGTTACTTACCTGCTTTATCAATCTCTTGCCGTACTTCCTAAATACCCCTATCGTTTCTCACATAATAATTTAAACTGCAAACAATTATTGTAATTTTTTTGCTTTATAAATTTATAGGTATTAAAATATTTTTAATTTGTATTGACATTTAACCCAACTTTACCACATTACACACCCAACCCCAATAAAAACAGTCGGCGATAATTTTTTAGGGGCACTACGGATTTTAAATTTTTGTGCGTTTCGCTTGGAGCGGGCGGTGGTTCAGTCCCAGGGCATTGTAAATT
>JADHVV010000021.1 GCA_016783825.1 Candidatus Zhuqueibacterota bacterium
TAACCCAGATCACTTAACTCTTACATCAAAAAGGCTGAGGCGAAGGCTAAGGCGGAGTAAGGTATAAGATTAAAGGATTAAGAATTTTTTTTCCTTCGCCTTTGCCTCAGCCTTCGCCTGCACTTTAGTGCGCTGGGTTATTTTAGTTTTATTTGATGGAGTTACACAAATGGATTTGAATATTTTAATTGGCATTATTATCGTGTTTTTAGCATATATCTTCCTTCTGTATTTAGTTTTATGGAGCCGCAAAACTATCGAGCACATATCTGATTTAAAAGTAAATTCTTTGAGAGACATTATCAGGGAGTTGCGCCATGGCAGGTAAAATTGAATCTCAATCTTCGATAACCACTGAATTATCCCGCGAGCTTAATCTTTTTCATGTTACGATGATGGGCGTCGGTATGATGATTGGCGCTGGGGTTTTTCTGGGAATTGGCAATGCCATAAGTGTGGCAGGTCCTGGCGGCGTTGTTTTAACATTTGCCTTAAATGGATTGCTGGCAATATTTACTGCAATGTCCTACGCTGAATTAAGTTCAGCTATTCCAAAAGCAGGAGGCGCTTACAATTTCGCCAGAATTGCATTTGGACGCGGACCAAGCTTTGTCGCCGGCTGGATGGAGTGGTTCGCTTCCAGTGTTGCCGGCAGCGTTTATTGTTTAACGTTTGCCATTTATACGCTGCACTATTTTCAACAGCTTGGTTTGTTGGACTGGGTGCCATTTCCGGAATTCTATTCACAAAAAATTGTCGCAATTTTAATCGCTATCATTTTTATTTACATAAATTATCGCGGCGCTTCGGAAACCGGCAAAGCCGGTGCTTTTTTTACGCTTGGTCAAACGATTACCCTGGGCATCATTGGTATCGTGGGTATTGGCGTGGCAATTGCTGATCCCAGCCGTCTCTCCAACTTTGATCCTTTTATGCCTCACGGATGGGATAAATTGTTAATCACCATGGGCTTCACTTATGTTGCTTTTGAAGGATTTGAAGTCATCGCCCAGGCAGGCGACGAAACCATTAATCCACGAAAAAATATTCCCAAAGCAATGTTATATTCAATTTTAATTGTGGTTACAACTTATATACTTGTTTCATTCGCAGCAATCGTCAGCGTAAAAGCCGGAAGCCCGGGCGTGGAAGGCGCTGTTTGGGAATGGATCGGCAGTTTTAAAGAAAAAGGCTTCGGTATGGCGGTAGCGCGGTTGATGCCGTTTGGAGGATTTTTAGTGACCATCACCGTTATTTTTGCTTCAACATCAGCTTTGAATGCAACCATCTATTCAGCGACCAGGGTCTCGTATGCGTTGGGACGTGATCGCATGCTGCCAAAATTTTTTTCCAACATTTCTCTAAAACAAAAGACGCCCTATATTGCATTGTTTTTCACTTCAATATTAATTATTACAGTCTCCACATTTTTACCAACAATGGACGTCGCCTCCAGCGCCAGCATCATGTTCCTGTTTCTCTTTTTTACCGTTAATTTAAGCGTAATCAAAATCCGCAAACACATGTCAGATGAGCTTCAGTACGGATATATCATGCCCTTCTTTCCTTATATCCCAATATTGGCTATTTTCTTTCAGGCACTGCTCGCTGTCTGGTTGATCCACATGAGTCTGCTTGCCTGGATCATTGCTCCGCTTTGGATAGGCTGCGGTATTTTGATTTTTTGGTTTTATTCAAAAGACCATGTTATTACGAGCAGGGATGAGATAGTTGTGATTGAGGAAGAAAAAGCCCCGGAAAAGAAAGGTTATCGTATTTTGGTGCCGGTCGCCAACCCGGATAATGCGTTAAATTTAGTGGGCAATACATTAAAGTTATCCGGCGCAAAAGACGCTGAAATTGAACTGTTGCACATGGTTCCCATTCCTGACCAGGTACCGCTTTCTGATGCAGAAAAATATGTGATGACCGGCAGGGAAGCAATCACCGAAGCCATGCTCTATTTGGAACCGCAATTCCCCATTACATCGACAATTCGTTATTGCAGAAATATCGCACGAGGCATCATCACTGCAACCAGGCAGAAAAGAACCGACATGATTATATTGGGTTGGCCCGAACGGACTGCTTTCGGCAGGGGATTCATTTTGGGCAGCACGCTTGATCCTGTCGTTGAAAAAGCGCCATGTAATATTGTTATTTTTAAAAATTGTCCCCACAAAGATTATAAAAAAATCCTTGTCCCATTTGTCGGCGGGCCCCATGGCACGTTCGCAATCGAAATTGCCTCAATTTTAATTGATAAAAAAGAGGGGCAGATTGTTCCATTAAATGTAGCCAAACCGGGACAGCCAACCAAAGATATTGAGGCTTTCCTGGACGATACTGTTGAGGAAAGAGGACTTAATAAAAATAGTTTCACCCCAAAATATATCATCGCTAAAAATTTTGCTGACGCGATTATTAAAGAGGCAAATGAAGGAGATTATGACCTGGTGATCGTTGGCGCTACACGAGAGAAATTCTTGAAAAAGATGATCAGTGGTTCCTTGCCGGAGGAAGTAGCCAAACACATTAGAAAACCTTTGATTATGGTGAAAGCGAGTAAAGGATTGAGATCTATTATTAAGAGAGTGATTTAATTTCTAAACAGTGAAATTCTTGTATATTGGGAAAGAAAAAAATACTGAATTCAAAAAACAAGCACTTGAAAGGTAATTTGGTAATAAGGAAATTGGGTAATAAAAATATAATCTGTACCATGAATTCCTGATTACCAAAGAAACTAATTACCCAATTGCTTTATTTGTTCTGGTTTGTCCAAATGGGTTACCCAAAAATGCCAACTGACTTCAAAGCTAAAATATTTGATCATCCAGTAGATCGTGATAATCCTGTTATCCTGTCAAATTTCTTTTTTAAATCAACGCCAATGATTTCTGATGGATCAAAATTTCATCGGTTTGAGAAATGAAAATCCTGTTAATAGAACCTTATTTTACCGGCTCCCACGCATCCTGGGCAAAAGGGTATCAAAAACACAGCCGGTACGAAATTGAAATTTTGAGCCTGTCCGGACAGTTCTGGAAATGGCGCATGCATGGCGGCGCTATCACTTTAGCCGACCAATTCCACCAATCAAAGTTCCCGCCGGATTTAATTTTAGCCACCGACATGCTCGATCTCACTACTTTTCTTTCACTCACCCGGGCACAAACTTATAACATCCCAACCGCGATTTATTTTCATGAAAATCAACTCTGTTATCCCTGGTCTCCAGATGACAGGGATGTAATTCAAAAACGGGACATTCATTATGGATTCATCAATTACACGTCAGCCCTGGTTGCAGATGCAGTTTTTTTTAACTCCCAATTTCATTTGAATGTCTTCTTTGAAGAACTGCCAAAAAAACTCAAACATTTTCCTGACCATCGCGGATTGAACAATGTCAAAAAAGTTTTTAAAAAAAGCCGCGTTTTGCCACTGGGGCTTGATCTCAAAAGATTCGATTTGTACAAATCCGACAGAAATTTAAAAAAACAAAAGCCGCTAATTCTCTGGAATCACCGCTGGGAGTACGATAAAAATCCCCGAGATTTTTTCAACGCTTTGTTTGAACTTGCAAATCAAGGTCTGGAATTTGAAGTTGCTGTTGTAGGTGAAAACTTCAGCAATAATCCAAATGAGTTTGATGAAGCGAGGGAGAAACTGGGTGATAAAATTATTCAATTTGGATACGCAGAATCTTTTGAACAATATGCGAGACTTCTCTGGTTATCAGATATTATTCCGGTAACCTCCAACCAGGATTTTTTTGGCGCCAGCGCTGTGGAGGCAATTTATTGTGGCTGCTACCCGCTGCTGCCAAATCGACTGGCTTTTCCTGAAATAATTGGGATAGAATATCACCCGGAAAATTTTTATGATAGTTTCGATTTGTTGGTTGAAAAGTTAGGCAAATTAATTAAAGACTTTGAGGTTACCAGGCAACAAAAAATTAATTTTGACGTTGATAAATACTCTTGGGAAAATATGGCAGGTTATTATGATGAAACATTTGAAAAAATGATCTAACCTGAATTATTCCTAATGCAGCAAAACCGCAACCAAAATTGAATAAAATTTAAAACAATGAATTATTTAGGCTAAAAAAAACGACACAAAGTTACTACCTTAAAAATGTACTTGACAAATGCCTCATAATTTTGTATTATAATTTATCAAGATAAGAATATTAACTAACTTATGAAAATAAAAAATTTTACCAATATCAATAAATAAAAATGATCAGTTAGCAATTGAAGAATTTTTATCAAAATTGCATAATGAGCTTGGTAAAAATGTTGTTTCGGCTAAAATTTATGGATCAAAAGTAGCTGGTACAGATAACATTGAATCGGACATTGATATTTTAGTTATTTTGGAAACAATTTCTAATCGACTGAAAACTAATCGCCTGTTAAGTAAAATTGAAAGTCAACTAAATATTAAATATGGGGTACTCGTATCATCTTATCCCGTAGAAAAAAAATATTATTCTGAATGTTCAACTTTGCTGTTTTTTCGGGAAATTATTGACAAAGGAATTACTCTATGAAAGTGACCAAGCATGACCAGATTATAAAACTAATGCTGAAAAATCCCCCAAAGAGCTTCTAAATTATTTTGAAAAATGGATGGAAACAAATAAATAAAATTGGTAACTATTCAGCTAAAAACAATACTAGCAATAGCAATATAGCACGATAAAAAAATATTTCGCAGAATAATTTTAAATTCTGTGTTTTTAATTGTTCACATGGCTAGCTGAACAGTTACTAAAATTGTATAATTTTTTCTGAATACACTTGTTCAACATTATCTATTTAAAGGAGACTTTAAAATGAATTTGAATCAATACTGTATTGAGGACATTCCTCGCCGGGAATTTCTTCAAAAATCAATCAAAGGAGGGCTGGCAATAGCAGCTACTCCGATTTTGATGTCTAATCTGATGTCCTGCAGCGGACAGCAATCTTTCAGCACAAAAATAACTCTTGATCCGCAGATGCTGGACAAAACAATCAAACATGCGCTTAAAAATGGCGGCGAGTTTGCTGAAGTTTATGTCGAGAACAGAATTTCGCGCGACATAAAAATGGAAGAATCCAAATTTAAAAGTGGTGTTTTTGGCATCAGCCAGGGAGCAGGGGTAAGAGTTATTTCCGGAGATAAAACCGGTTACGCTTACACTGATGACATAACCGAAGAAAAATTGTTGCGGGCTGCGGAGGTTGCTTCGTACATCGCCCGGGGTACAAAACCGGTAGCGCCACAAAATATCGAAAGAAAGGAAAGGGATTCGTTTGTAACAGTGAAACTCCCTTTGAATCGGGTCGCTGACGACCGCCGCCTTGAAGTGATGAAACGCGCCAACCAGGCAGCGCTAGATTACGACAAGAAAATCAAAATGGCTTTTATCTCCTATTATGATGAAGTCCGGGGAAGAATGATTGCCAACAGCGAAGGTCTGCTGATCAGTGACGAATTGCCCATGTTGTTTTTCATTGTTCAAACTTTGGGCGAGGGAAACAATACCCGGCACATGAGCCGTGAAAGATTAAGCCGTCATTCCGGATTTGAAATGTTTGATGAAGTTTCACCCGAAGAAGTTGCAAAAACAGCAGCGCGCGAAGCCGTTGCCATGTTGCAAGCCAAAGATTGTCCGGCTGGTAAAATGGATATTGTCATGCAGAACGGATGGGGCGGCGTGCTTGTTCACGAAGCTGTTGGACACCCGCTTGAAGCGGATAACATTGCCAAAAAGATTGGCGCTTTTACTGGCAAATTGGGACAAAAAGTTGCCAGTGATGTTTTTACCATGGTTGATGATGGCACTATCCCAAATCTCCGGGGAACAATAAATTTTGACGATGAGGGAACGCAGATGAAAAGAAATGTCCTCATCGAAAACGGCGTTCTTAAAAAATATATGACTGATATTCTTTCTGCGAAACAGATAAATATGGAAAGAACCGGTAATGGAAGGCGTCAAAGCTTCCGCCATATTCCTATCCCGCGGATGACAAACACATTCATCGAAAAAGGAAAGGACAACCCGGAGGACATTCTAAAATCGACAAAGAAAGGTCTTTACGTGCAAAGCCTCAGCGGTGGCAGCGTAAATCCAATCACCGGTATGTTCAACTTTACCTGCCGCGAATCATATATAATTGAAAACGGGAAAAAGACTATTCCTGTTAAAGGTGCAACGCTTGTTGGAAGCTGTTTGGAAATCATCTCCAACATTGATGCGGTCGGTGATGACCTGGGATTTGCCCCGGGAATTTGTGGTAAGGGACAAATGGCAGAAGTGACAGCGGGACAGCCAACAGTGAGGATTCGGGGGATGAACGTTGGGGGAAGCAAGGCATAAAAATGTAAATATATCGATAGCCACCGAGCCCCAGAGATTTTAATACTCTTTAGAGTACACGGAGTTTTTTTCTCTGTGACTCCGCGACTCTGTGGCAAACTACAAAAATGATTTTAGGAGATAACAATGGATTATAAAAATTTAGCTGAACGGCTTGTAAAAAAATGCTTAAAAAAAGGCGCTGATGCCGCTGAAGTATATATAGAAACGGAAAGGGAATTAAGCATTGAAGTGCGTAATGGCGATGTCGAAACTGTGCAGGAAACATCTGCTCACGGCGCCGGTTTCCGGATTTTTGTAAAAGGGAAAATGGCATTTTCCAATTGCAATGATTTTTCTGAAAACGCACTGGATAACGCGGTAAAAAGCGCGGTGAAATTTGCACAAAATACTACCCCGGATGAAAACAATGTTCTTCCCGATGAAAAAACCATTACAAATGTGGAAGGACTTTACGATCCTGAAATTGCTAAAATCCCCATGGAGAAAAAAATTGAATTAGCAAAAGAAGTTGAAAAGCTGGCGATGAAAGATTCTCGAATTACCAAAAGTGCGGGTTCTGGATTTTTTGAAGGTGAAGGAGAAATTTTCCTTGCCAATTCAAACGGACTGGTAAAAAGCTACAAATCATCCGGCTGCGCATTAGGTGTTTCAGTTGTTGCTGAAAAAGGCGATCAGAAATCATCCGGCGGGGAATATTGCACGAGACGGTTTTTTGCTGATTTAATTTCCACAGAAGAAATTGCCAAAAAAGCAGCTAAAGAAGCGTATAGCATGCTCGATCCGCAAAAAGTGAAAACGCAAAAAGCAGCCGTCATTTTTCATCCTGATGTGGCTTATGCCATTTTAGGGGGGATATTGCGAGCCATTAATGGAGAAAAAGTTCTTCAGGGTGCCAGCTTTTTAGCAAAAAGTATGGATCAAAAAATCGCAACAGATCTTTTAACAATTATTGACGACGGCACCCGGGCAAAAGGAATGAGCAGCAAACCTTTTGACGGCGAAGGCGTTCCCACACAAAAAAGAGTTATTGTGGACAATGGCGTGTTAAAAGGATTCATGTACAACACCATCGTGGCAAAAAGAGCCGGCGTAAAAAGTACGGGCAATGCTTCCCGCGGCGGTTTCACCAGTTTGCCCGGCATTGGCAGCCACAATTTTTACATCGCTGCCGGTGAAAGCACACCTGAACAAATTATCCGCTCCACCAAAAACGGACTGCTGCTCAAAGGCGTTACCGGCTACGGCATCAACCCGGTTAACGGTAATTTCAGTGGCGGCGCCAATGGTTTCTGGATTAAAAACGGACGCATTGCGTTCCCGGTAAAAGGACTCACCATCGCCGGCACAGCTGAGGAGATGCTCAACGGAATAGATATGGTTGGCAATGACCTGGATTTGAACAGGAGTTTTACTGCGCCAACTTTGAGGATTCGGGAGATGCAGGTTGGGGGGGAATAGTCTAATGCCATTAACTTAAGCTAAAACGGTAGTTAAATTTATCCAGGTATTTAGCAAATCTGTTTAAAAATATGTTTTTTCTGAACTGGCAAAAAAAATGGATTTGAACAGGAGTTTTTTTTCGTCGACTTTGTGGATTCTGGGGATGCAGGTTGGGAGAGAATAAGCTGATTTGGTTTTAGGTTATAAAACTGCCATCCGTTATTGGGCGGATGGCATCAGTAAATTGATAAATGGACAAATCGAAATAGACTTATTAAGAAGCAATCTTCTGCTTAATAATTTCTCTAACTAACTCTTTTGCTGCTTCTTAGCATAGGTTCGCAAAGCTAAAAAATTTTCTTCATCCACTTCAATGTGAAAATGACGTCTTTTAATATCTGCCTTGAATTCGACAGGTTCCAAATATTCCTCGTAGTCTGTAATTCTATAGTATTACAAGTAAAGTCTTTGTTTTTTTTGCAAAAGTTTTTTAACCCGGCTCATTTAGTTGGTACAGCGAAAAGGCTGAGGCAAAGGCGAAGCAAGATATAAGATTAAAGGTTCAAGGATTTTCTTTCTTCCTTTGCCTTCGCCTCAGCCTTTGCCTGCACTTTAGTGCGCTGGGTGTATCCCAGAATTCACCAGCTTCTTCTTCAGAAAAAAATTCATCTGGCAACAGATCAATCTGTTTATGTTCAATGGATTGTTTTAACAAAAAAAGAACTTCACTGTTAATACTTCTATAATTACTATGTGCGCTCTTTTTAATTTGATCATACAAATCACCCGGAATATTTTTTAAAGTGATGGCTGGCATATTTTCTCTTAAAGTTGAAACCATATTAATACCAATGTCACTACCGGACACTTTTTCAATTATGTCCTGTTCTGATGTCATGCCCGCATGTTTTTAGCGGGAATCCATTGAATATTAACAACATGGATGCCCGATAGAAGCACAGTCTGTATTTCATTAAATTATAATGTAACTGTACAGGCGTTCGGGCATGACAATTTTATAAAAAATGTCATTTTTCAAAAAGTATCCGGTAGCAAGATACCAATATGGAATATACATTTTTAACAAATTATCACGATTAATTGTCAATCCGCCAAAAAGATTGAAGACGTTCCGTTGTGAACTGCTAATTGTTAATTGTCAACGAAACAAAAATACCAAATTGCTTAAACTGACGGCTATGGGGATTCAGACATTCACGACGACAGCCAATACTGGATAACACGCTGGGTCAGCACCGAGATCAATAATGCCCAGCTAAAACTGAGAAACGTCCCGATGATGATGTACTCAGCAACCTTGCGCTGGCCGGTATCCTTGATCTCACCGAAGCGAAGGATTGACTTGGCGGCAATGAGAAAACCGATCCCGGTTGGTTGGTTTATCAGCAGCAACAGTAGGACAAGGAACCGCTCAAGCCATCCGATGTACTGGCCTCCCTTTTCCAATCCTTTAATGTCGTCGTCACCAATCTCTTTCATTAAAGGATTGATGGCTTTTCCGACCAGGATTCCGCCAGCGGGAACGGCTAAAATCAGTCCTGACAGTAAACTCATAGATGCGAAGTACCACTCATACAGCTCACTCTGCAAAGACGTGCCCCACCAACCACTTGTTGCTGTATCAGCAAATAAACCAGCAAGTCCGACCAATACTAGCAAATGGACGCACTGGTCGATCAGAAACAATAACAACGAATCTGCCATTCGGCACACTTTTATGGCATCTATTCCAAAGTGCATCAGGAAGATGACGAGCAGGATTTGCCAGTGAAACGCTCCCAGCAACAGGTACGAGACAGTTGTCACGATGGAAGCATGAAGAAGCAACACGCCAAAATGTTGTTTGTGCTTCACCATCCAATCGGTCTGAAGGATGAAGTCACCGAGTAAGTGTGCGGTCAGAATTGTTAAGAGTGTTTCGGCCATTTTGAATTGACAACTATTTTTGGTTGTTTCCCATCAGACAACCAATATAGGTTGTCATCCTTTCTTGTGTTGTATGACGGATTCCCATACTGTTTTCTCGAACTGATGAATAGCTTCCCGAATGACATACCAGTTCGCACTGTTCAGAACCTTGGTCACTGTTTGCTTTGAGACAGTCGGATTTAGCCTTTGTGCTATCTCTTCATGGGTCGGTTCCTTCGGCTCTACAGCAAGACAAACAATCTCAGCCTGCCGTTGTGTCCATTGACTAATGAGCGAGTCGCAAAGATGCCCGACAACAGGCAGCCATTCAGACAAGGCCTGAGTCGACTTTGGAACCACAATGGTCATGTTTGAATACTGTGTCATGCTGTCTAAACCATGACCTGATAGAAAGAACGCCTCCCCAGTCGAAAGCGACACCCGGTTTAAAGAGATGTTTTGTGCCTTCCCCAAACCGACCGAGATACGGCTGTCTGCTTTACCTTCCGTTATAAGTGAAGCACGAAGGAAAACCCCCACTCGCATCGCCAAAGCCGGGTTCTTGAGCAGCAATTGCCAGGCGTCTCCCCTGAAGAATTCGGTCTTACCTAAAACCAGACCACGCTTCCATCCTTTCACCACATCCACAGCGTTGAGTAGAGAAGAACGTACCGCACCCAGATCGCTCTTCGAAAGGAGACTGGATTTGATAATGTCACCCGTCAGTACGGCAAAGTATTCGTGTTGATTCACAGAGTCTCCCTCGGATTCACTTTCAGATTACAAGTTTCCCACTGATTCAGTTTACCGAACCAGTGATCATACTGTTTCCGGATAACACTCGACAATTTTAGTTAAAAGTTCAAGAAAATTAAAACGGTTCATTAATTATTTTTCATGTTGTACTGATTTGTCAAACATCATAATATGAATGTTATTCTGTTATCAGTTCAATCCTGTACAGTTACATTATATTTCATTAAGGTGTACAGACTGTGCTTTGTTTTTTGTGCAAAAGTTTTTTTAATTCAGATTAATTAACTCATACTACGAAAAGGCTGAGGCGAAGGCTAAGGCGGAGCAAGGCAGAAGATTAAAGGATTAAGGTTTTTTTCTTCCTTTGCCTCAGCCTTCGCCTGCACTTTAGTGCGCTATGAAAATAAAGTCTAATTTGATAGTTTAATATAAAAAATGTTTTTCAAAATGGCAACAAAAAATTCTTGCTTTGTAATAATAGCAGTTTGAGAAATTTAAAAAAAATGGAGATAACTGGTGGTTTTACGGAGTATTGATTTATTAAACGGTTCGAAGGTACAACTGCCATTCATCCTAATTTATATTCTCTTTTTACCGCTTCTATAAAATCTAATATCCACATTTTCAATGGTAACCAGACCTTCTTCAATCGCTTCATCAATTAAAGGGATAAAATTTTCAATCTTTTCCAACGTATCAACAATTTCGATAATAATGGGCAAATCTTCAGATAACCTTAATATTTTAGATGTATGCAATCTACTGTGGGCTCCAAAGCCTTCTAATCCCCTAATAACAGAAGCGCCGGCAAGTCCTTTTTCCCTGGCTTTTCGTACAATCCATTCATATAATGGAAGTCCTTCATGTTTATCACTTTCGCCGATAAATATCCGCAGAAGGTGACCTTTTTCCGGTAGTATCATTTTTTATTCCTTAAATTAATTTTGACATTGAATAACCAAACCAAACACCGCCAATTCCCAAAACCATATGTAAAACGAGATTTGATAAAGAACTTAAAAGTTGACCATCACGGGCAAAATTGAATACTTCATATCCAAAAGTAGAAAATGTAGTAAAACCGCCGAGAAATCCAATAAAAATAAATGTTCTTGTTTCGGGATTAAATAGTTGTTTGCTCTCGGAGAGACCACTTAAGAATCCTATTAAAAAACAACCTAATATATTAACAACTAATGTTCCATAAGGGAAATATGGTTTTTCCAATATTCGCAAAATAAATCCACTTGTAACATAGCGTAGAATTGAACCTAAAAAACCACCGAGACCTACGAGAAATAATTTGAACATCATAAACTCCTAATTTTACAAAATCAGATTTGGGTGTAAAGAAAGTAATCGTAGTTGTTGGGTTAAACGGATTCGGATAGTTTTGAAATAATTCATATCTTCCCGGGGTTTTCTTTTTTCTTCCAGGAATTCCTGTTGAAGTCAACAAATGGTTTTCGATATTGGCAAAACCATATCCAATATTGGGATTCCAATATCCATAAGACCAGCTGCCGGCAGAAGGCTCCGTAATTGTACTGCTGCCTCCCGGTCCGACAAATCCATAAAATCCTTCATCTCCATTTTCTCCGGGACGGTAGTACCTAATTTCAAAATGAAGATGAGCACCACCCACTGTGCCTGAATATAAATGCTTTGAAACGATGTCGCCCTGGTTTACATATTGTCCGTCAAGTAAAATGTTAACAGTTGAATCCAGGTCCAAATCTATGTGAGCATAAAGAGTAACCATTTTTCCAATTATATAACCAGTACTATCTTCAACATTTTTGGTGATGGATAAATAGTGCCTGTATTTGGGGGCATCACGGTAAACCGCAACATAGCCATCATGAGCAGCATACATAGTTACATTGGTTTGTCTATTTCCAACGTGTAAATCAATTGCCGCATGATGTTCCGCGGTTCTGTTGGGTCCTTTGCCAGCTCCAAATAAACCATTAGCAGGGGTAAAATATTCAGGTATTTGTCCGGTAGTATCTTCAAGTGGATGTTGAAATGGCGCTATTCTGGCGAAATATACAAACTTATTAACTTCCTCTCTGAACGGGGCTCCACTGGCAGACAGGTAGTACTGGGGCGTAAGCATATCTTCAAACTGTCCATCTTCATTATTTGGATAAATAATTTGAGAATAAGAGATACTCGTAAAGAGAATAATTCCGAAAATAGTGAAAATGATATTTTTCATATTTTATTTTTCTTTAATGCTTATAGGTACTTTACCAGGTTAGAAAAAACAGCATAAAATTATGATTATGAATTCCAATCGTGTAGCAAGAATATATAAAATGTTTTTCAACTTGGCAAGAAAAAGTTTTAGATTAGAATAATATTTGTTGTCAGAGAAATTCAGAAGAAATGTGATAGCTTGTGGCTTTTTAAGTTGCCGACTTTTCGGATTTGGAAGATATTCGGTGGTGGAATTTCCCAATTGGTATTTTGTTAAACAATTGGTGGTTTTCATCATTTGGTGGAGGGTATTTGTTAATTGAAAAATAATATTAGTTTTTGTTGAAATTTATAACGGGAAAATAAGCCGTTGGAACATACGGCGTACTGTATTTAAATATTTTAAAAAACGTATTGCGAGCACCGAAATTCAAAATTCGCCAATCGCCGTTCCAATCGATTGTTTTTATGATTAGCGCAATATGCTACGACAGACGCACCAAACACAAACTGACCCACTGAACCAATTTTTTATACAATATTCATTTTATCAATCTGGACTATTATCTAAAAGTTTTTTCATTTCATGATCAAAGTCGTAATATATTTTCCTTGAAAATTCGTAAGTCCCATAAAGGGCTTATTTGAATCTACTCGTTCATTAATTAGTTCTGCTGCAGTTTTACCATGTATCGCATAATGCATTTTGTTCTGTACAGTTGCAAAAAATTCCTGTGTTAATTTATCATCTTTTTTATAATCTATGCTTGTGGCATAAATATCTGTCACTTTTTGATAAAAATTTCGTTCGCTGCTTCGAATGTCACGGATTCTTTGTAATAGTTCTTCAAAATATCTTGACCTGGCTCCTTCTTGTTTCAATCGGTCATCATCCATTGTAAATCCCTTTACAATGTATTCATGAATCCTTTTGGTAGCCCATTGTCTAAACTTAGTTCCCTGTTTGGATTTTACTCGGTAACCAATTGATATTATTACGTCAAGGTTGTAATGTCCTACTTGATAAGTTTTGCCATCTTCGGCAGTTGTCGCAAAATTTGCGACAACTGAAATTTTATCTAGTTCACCTTCATTGAAAATATTGTTGATATGCTTACCGATGGTTTTAACATCTCTATCAAATAGCTCAGCCATTTGATTACGGTTAAGCCAAACCGTTTCATTGTGCAAACGAGTTTGTATGCGTGTTTCCTTATCTGCGGTTTGATAAATTATTATTTCTGAGCTTTGTTCCATTTCTTTAATTCTCTATAATTGATTGTAAAATATCCGAGCATTTTTTCGGTAGAGCGATTCATTCTTTTTTCTCTGCTCCACTATTTTGTTTCCTTTTTCTTTTTTCTCTAGCATCAATCTTAAATTTCATTGGCTTAAACAAGTTCTGTAAACTCTTGATTTTTAATGCACAGAGTTCTGTTGACACTCGCTAACCAGTGATTATACAGACCTGCTTTTTCTTACATTTTAAATGTTATCCAGAAAGAAATAAAATAATGACTTACGAAAACAAAACTTATTTGAATGATTTAACATATAAAAAGATATCCAAGTTGTCAACAAGAATTTTTGGAATTTTAAAAATAATTGCAGGATGAAAAATTCAAAACAATGGATTAAATGGTGATTTTACGACGGATTGATTGAATCACTTCGTCTAACTGTTGCAGAAAACGTGATCGGTCACGCTTCTCTAACGGCGGAGGTCCGCCCGTTATCTCTCCTGCGCCACGAAGTTCTGACAGCAGGTCCCGGGTCGCGACTGCCTGACCGATGTTGTTTTCCGTGAACGACTTTCCGGTTGGACCAATTACTCGTGCGCCTGCCTTCAGGCAGCGGCTCGCAAGCGGAATGTCAGCGGTGACCACGATGTCGTGAGGTTGTACGTGTTCAACAATCCAATCATCTGCCGCATCGAGTCCGTCATCTACAACTTCGAGTGTAATCCATTGTTTATTCTGAACACGCATCCAGGAGTTTGCCACCAATGTGACATTAAGGCTATATCGGCTTGCGACGCGGTACACCTCTTGTTTGACCGGGCACGCATCAGCATCAACAAAAATGTGCAGCAAATGAAACTCCTCACTGAAGATATATTCGTACACTACTATTTGTACAAAACAAACTTCCGAAGGTTGCATTATAGAGATTCCTGCATTCCGCTTCGCTCCAGCCGGAATGACAGGTGAACTATTACGATACTTTTAGATTGATTCGATCTCGATTCTCTTATTATCTCAATCTTGACAAATTACCAGTACCATGGTTTTTTATGCATGTGTGTAAAAGCGCAAGTAACAAGTTTAACGTATGAGTGAATTATTCTTCTTCCTTAACCGGTAAAGGCAACAATCGTTTGTACAAAAATATTGAAATAAGGCCTGCCAAATACATCACCAGTCCGAATATACCGGAGGTGAAAAACATTGAACTGTAGAAATCTCCCGTAGCGTCTTGTATCAGCAAGGCGATGGTCATGGCAAGAGATGCGTTTCGCAGACCGGTCTCAAGGGAGATGGCTCGCGTCTGGTAATTATTTATACCAGCCAATTTTGGAAACAGCATACCGACAAGCATTCCAAGAAATGTCAATGAAAAAACTGTTGAATAAAATTTAACGCCATATCGGGCAGTATCAGCAAAAGAGTTTAAATTGCTCAAAACACCAGCAACAATCAGAACAAGGAGTGCAAAAATTCCCAGCGCAGAAAAGAAGGGCGTTGCTTTTTTCGCAAATGTTGCCCACTTGTTCCGTATAGACATACCGACAACAAGAGGTATTATCACCAAAATAAGAATCGTCTGAACAACAACCTTGACCGGAATCGTAACATCGGGCAGGTTTGTGCAATAAAGAGCAAGCAACAACGGCGTAAAAATTAGCGAAAGGACAGTCGAAAAGGAGGTCAAAGATATGGAAAGAGCCAAATCCCCCTTTGCATAGTAGGTCATAAGATTTGAGGTAACGCCTCCCGGAATTGCCGTGATCAAAATCATCCCGACAAAAATAAAGGGGTAGTGTTCATAAAATCCCAATAAATATCCGAAACCAAAAGCCATTAGTGGCATCACCCCAAACTGTAGTATCTCACCAATAAAAATTCCGCGCGGGTTTTTAAACACCAAAGCAAATTCTTTTAAGGTTAATGTTAAACCCATGCCAACCATGACAAAGAAAAGCATTAGGATAATAAATATTTTAAATATCTTATCGAGCAACACCGGGCGAGGACTCGTATTAAACCGGGCGATGTCGTAAGACTGACCATCGACAACACTCTGTATTACCCCGACGTTAAAAATCATTTTGCTTTCCAACATGTCATTTAATCCGCCATAAAAGGAATCCGCATCCTTATCCAGCATGGCGGGATCTTTAGGGACTGATAAAATAAAAACTTCACCGGTGAGTTTTCGTAAAAGATATAAGGTTCGCCCGTAGTTTGGGGCTTTGTCTGTTACAACTTTAAGAACACGAAGATTTCCGGCAAACTCCATTTCCGTGGATTTTTCCCAATCAAGTTTTCTGGATTCGGTATTCAATGTTTCAAATAATTTAACATCTCCCTTTCCATTAGCGATTTGGGAAAGTTCCCCGTATAGTTTTTCTCCTGATTTGGCATCGGCATTTGACGAGGCTGGTGCTACTGCAATTGAAATAACCAATAGAATACCAACACTCCAAATTGTAAACTTCTTTGTTAACTCTTTATAATTTTTCATGATATTGTTCTCCTTATTTTACGATCTTTGACTTCCATAACCCATGATTGGCAAATTTTTTCTTCTTCGTAAACAATGTTGGCAAGAATAAATTCAACAAACGACACTCTTTTTATCAGGTGGCATTTCTGTCACTTTTTCTAAAAGATTTGTTTCACAAAATTTCTCCTTTCGAATATTTGATTATTGATGACTTGTGAATTAAACGAGCTATTTGTATTAGTTAACAAGTGATTTTGCAGTTTCCGGATAACATTCAATTTGTAAGAATATACAGAAAGTGAATATCATACTCAATTTGGTAAAAAATTATTAAAGTATAATTGTTGCCAACAATATCGCACTAAATAAACACTCGTTGTGGCAGCCATCAGCAGACTGACGACAATATCCACTATGACCACTTCTATTGTGGCTTCAGTATTTGTAAGGAAGGTATTGCAAATAGAAAAATAGAACTAAAAACTACATCAAGGGTGTTGTCCATCCTTCCCAGTCTATAAGTGAATAGACTTTCAAAAATCAAACTTAATCATAATAATCAATAGTCATCCACAATCAGTGCTTACCATTAATATCCACAATAAATGCTTTATACCCTGCTTCTTTTATTGCTTTAACAACATTCTCGGCGCTTTCCGGGCATAAAGCAATCACCGCGCCGCCTCCACCGCCACCGGTCAACTTGGCGCCGATTGCGCCATTAGAACGGGCAATATCGATGATCTCTTCAATTTCACGACCGGAAACCTGTAAGGCATTTAATAGTCCCTGGTTAATGTTCATCAACTCGCCCAGAAGTTCCATGTCGTGTTTTTTTACCGCATCGACTGCCTGCATAGTCAGGTCATTTATCTCATCAAATATCCGGTTGTATAATGGTTTATTTTTCTCCCATGCTTTACGAATTTTTGAAACCATCGTTGCTGTCAAGCTTTCCACCCAGGTCAGACCGATAACCATACGGATCGGTTTATTAACAATAATTTCCTTCTTTTTGGGTGGTTTAGCTTTCTGATAAAGCAGGAATTTACCATAAGTTGACATGGTATTGTCTATACCCGAAGCATTACCATGAACGATTTTTTCAGACTTGTAAGCTAATTTGCAAATTTCATCATCAATCAAGTTGAGTTCAAAATGTTCGGCCAGGGCGCGAATGATTGCCACTGCCAGGGCGCCTGATGCTCCTAATCCCATCGCGCGGGGAATGTGCGGAAAAACCTCAATTTTCATATTCCGATCATGAAGATCAAGTTTATCAAGGATCATCTCCAGGGATTTATAAATGGAGTATTTATGTTCGACATTTTTTTGTAAATGTTTTTCTACACCCCACCTGGGAATTATTAAATCTATTCCTTCTTCACCTTCTGATACTTTTGCCTGCATCGCCAAGGGAATTGGCGCTGCCAGGGCATGACTGCCATACACCACGGCATGTTCACCTAACAGAATAATCTTTCCAAAACCGGTAGGGATATCTTTATTTGTAGGTTTGAGCAACATTTCCTTCTGGGTTGGTACATTCTGCACCGCTATCGATTGGATGATTTCTTTTGCCTTCCAGATTTTTGTTTCTCCTGAATCAACCAGTTGCTCTACAACCGTTTCAAAAACTTCCGGCTTGGCACCTGCAGCAGCTGCAACACTGCGCGCATGTAAACTCATGTGCCCTCTCTGTATCCCTTCTGTTGCTAATGCGCGTAATGCCGACAGATTTTGAGCCAATCCCACTGCTCCTAAAACTTCTGCTAATTCCCTGGCAGATTTAATATTCAATATTCTATGAGCGACCGGTACAGCAGGATTGCTCTCCAGAGGTCCTCCCACCATTCCAACGCGAATTGGTATCTCAATGCTTCCTTCAAGATGTCCTTCCTTATTCTTGCTCCATTTTGTCAAAGGTGTATATTTGGGGCCTCTTGCTGCGTAAGCATGCGCAGCAGCTTCAATCGCCCGCCAATCATTTCCGGTGGCAATAACTACGGGATCAATTCCATTAAAGATACCCTTATTGTGAGTCGCTGCCCGGTATGGATCCTGCGCCGCGAATTCATACGCCAGAATGATTGCATCCCGCACCTTTTCCCCGCAATAGTCTTTTAATGCGAGCAACTTTAGAGGAATCGTGCATTTAGCCCTCACTAACGAACGATCTGCCAGGTTTGAAAGTATGCGTAAAAAAACTGTGCCCAAGGTAATTTTTTCAATTAATGGAGCGACACATTCACACATACTATTGACCAAATTAGCGCCCATCGCATCGCATGAGTCAACCAATAGATGAACAATGACCATATCTCCTCTGCTCCTGGATGCTGCCGGCAAAATACGCACTTCCACGCCTTTCACACCTCCTCCCCGGGCAACCATATTCGGATGCAGACTGTTTGCCAGGTTTATGATATCTTCTTTATTCTGTAAAATAGAAAGTTTAGCTTTGGTTGTGTCTTTAACATCGACCACCTGAATCTGGCCTATCAAAATTGAATCAATGCTTTCACTTTTAAAGCCTCCTGCCTTTCTGACTACCTTTGCCGCAGAACTAATCGCTGCAATAACTGAGGGCTCTTCAACAACCATTGGTACAACATAGTCTTTATTATTAATCAGAAAATTTAATCCAAGTCCTAAAGGCAATCCGAAGACACCGATTACATTTTCAACCATCTTATCTGAATCTTCCGGGTGAAGCAAAAACTTACCATTTTTTAGAATGGAATAGTCTTCGTTGGAAAGTATATTTTTCTTTTGAAGTATCTTTAATCTTTCCGGAATTGATAATTTATAAAATCCCGGGATTCTTGAACTTACCATTATTTTTCCTCTTTGTTTTTAACCTGAAATATTCTTTCGCCACCAAGACACGAAGACACAAAGTTATAAAAAACAACGAACAAAAATGTAATTTAAAAATAACGTAACTGTTCAGCTACTATTTGTATCAATGTCATTCTGAACGAGGGAGAGGGGGAGTGATGTTGGGAAGTGAAGAATCTCGCTGTAATTTAACAAAATTTTGAATGTTGGGGAGATTCTTCGGTCGCAAGCTCCCTCAGAATGACATTTACAGCCAAGCTGAATAGTTACAAAATAACAACATAAAACTGAGTTGGTTATTTATTTCACTTCTATCTTATTGTTTCTTCGTGTCTTGGTGTACCATTCGGGCATTATTACCTTTGTGGCAAGAATTTATGAATAGTTCAGGCTAAACATTATCCTCAAACATGAAACCATGGTTTACTATTTGGATAGGGATTAATTTAAAGTTTTCGCTGATGATTTTATTTTTTATACTTTTCATTAGTTCGGCGGAATGCGCAAAGGCAATACCGATGTCGCCATCTCCGGCTCCTGATGGTTTGTAGGCTCCGCCCAAAGATTCAACAAGCAGCGCTAATCTTTCATGAACCGGCGATATTATGGGTATGCCCGCTTTATTGCCTAAAGAAAACAAAGCTTGAAAATATTGTTTTACGATTTCTGTAAATCCACGTGCGTCTTTTTCTTTATAACTTGAAATCCCCGCCATTGACAGGTTAATTAAATTGGTCATTAATCGATCATAATTTTTAGGCTGTGAATTTTTATAAATCGCGAGGCGTTTTATCATTTTGCTTGTAGAAGTCGATTTACCCGACCATACAACCGACATAGAAAGATCAGGCCAGGCTTCGAGTGATTCCGGTATTTGGTGTTCATGTACTGCATCCACAGCCATTTTGTAAGCCAGTGTTCCTCCATAGCTGCTTGCCGCAACATCTATTCCACTGCCTAAATTTCCCTGGGCAAGGCGATGTGCCTTTAATGCCCGATTGAATATCTCACTTTTTCCTTCTACGCTTTCCACAACTCTCCCGGCGAAACATGAAAGAGCGGCGATTAAAGCAACAGTTACTGCAGCGCTCGAGCCAAAACCTAATTTGTTTTTAAACTCGGCTGAATAAAAATCATTCGTATTAAGAGAGATTTGAACCGGGGTAATTTCCATACCCACCGATTTTAGCTCTTTCCAAAGAAACTCAAAGATCGATTGAAAAAGTCTTAGTTGTTTTAATTCCTCCTCTTTGAGATTGGTGGTGAAATTTACTTTTCCATTTTTATGCACCGTAAAACTGATTTTCCTGAAGTTAAGAGTAGGAGAGTCGAATACAAAATATGAATCAGGGGCCTCCTTAACTGATATAAAAGCAAAGCGGTCAACACCACATACAATTCCGGGAGCGCCTTCGAGCAGGGCATATTCACCTAATAAGATTAGCTTTCCGGGAACTTTTATCGTTACCATCAAGATTCGCCTCCAATGATTCTGGCGTCGCCTCCTAACGGGGTTTCAATGATTTTTTTTACGCCCGGTATCTGCTCCAATTCTTTTTTGATTTGAATCGTATCTTTGGGCAAACAAATTGCTTTAACCTGCGGACCGGCGTCAATCGTAAAATAGACGGCAGTGCCTCGCCGCCTTAATTCCTTTATCGCATGGATAACTTCAATGGTCGTTCCATTCCAATACAGCAACCCGGGGCGCGATGACATAACCAGGCCATGCATTTTCAGACAACTAAATTCAGCCAATTCGCCAAGTTTTTGGAAATCTTTATTATATATTGCAGATCGCATTTCATCAATGTCGGGAGTAGAGCTTTTTACCCAGCCCTTGTAATAAGGAGATGTTTTTTCGGAGAGTTTCATTCCGTCAGTAGAGCCTGTTTCTTTCTTTGACTCGGAGGTGATGGCTATTAATAACCGTAACTCCCAATGTTCTTTTGGAGCGAGTTGTATCGCAACAGCATCGATACCGTCGTGTCTGCTGCCCTTTTTCATTTCCACAAATCCGCCATAAATGGAACGCGCCGCGGATCCGGACCCCTGTCTGGCTAATTCAGAAAGTTCTTCTTTTGATGATTGCAAGCCAAAGACGCAAGATGCAGCAAGGGAGAGCGCAGCAAAAGCAGACGCCGAAGAAGCTAATCCTGCAGAAGTTGGGAAGTTGTTATGGCTGATTATCTCTGTAAAAATTTTGTTCCCGGATTTCTTTCTCAACAAATCCATAAAAGAGCGCACCCGTTCGCTCTCATGTTTTTTAGCGGGATTACCATTCAGAAATAGTTCGTCAGATTTAAGGTGTTCTTTTACCTCGATTGACGTTGTTGTATGCAGGTTCTCCAGGTTAATTGAAATAGAACCGACTGCAGGCAAATTAAGTTGTGTATTTCGCTTTCCCCAGTATTTCACTAAAGCAATGTTAGAGTGTGCCAGGGCAGTTGTTTTTGTAACGTTCATTCTGATTAATATTTCAATAATGTAATTCTTTAAAAAAAGAATATAGCTAAATAATTATATCTTGTCAAGTAAAAACAGATAATTAATTTAAAGTATAAAAGTTTTTTTCGAAGAAAGGATGTTCAAACAGCACATAATTTAAGAAAAAACTTTTGAATTCAATAGTGATCGCCCGTAACTGTTATGTAAAATAGTACATCGATAGAAAACAAGATGTTATCTGCTTAAAAACTCACACGTTAAGAATATATTCTTACTATCCAATATCGATTTGGCTTTTATTATTTTTTTGTCCAAAATTCGGAACAAATTGCCCACAATAATACTTAAATAAACATAAAAAATTACTAACTAATTCAATTAATTAACAATCATGGAGGAGAATCATGGGGTCTTACCGTTTTAAAAAGGACTTGCATAAAATTTCTTTCTTATGGTAATGTTATGCTTGTTCCCGGCAGTTCTGTTTTCACAGGATGGTCTTCTTGATTTAATGACAGCGGAAATGAACCGGGAGTTGGCTGTCTTACAAAAAGAAGAAACGCCGCCTTATTTTCTCAGCTATTCGGTTAGTGATGTGCACAGTACCAGGGTTAGCGCTTCCTTTGGCGCGTTAACAAATTCCAGAAGTTCTGATGACCGCTTGCTATTAGTTTCGGTACGGATCGGGGATTACAAACTGGATAATACGCATGAATTACGCGGTGATCCTTTTAGTCGCTTTTCATTTCGAATGCCCGGTTCAGTTAAAATGGCTCAGGATGAAACCCGGATGCCATTCGAACGGTTCTGTGGCAGGAAACGAATAAGCAGTATCGCGAAGCAGTCGAGCGATACACCAAAGTCAAAGCCAATGTTGCAGTGAAAGTTGCCGAAGAAGATACCTCGGCTGATTTTTCCATTGAACCGGATGTTATTACCTATTACGAAGCGCCGCTGGATATCAAAACAATATTGGGTGATAAAAAAGTATGGGAAGAGAAAGTCAAAAAATACACAGCGCCATTCATTGAAAGCAAAGATATTTACGGCGGTCAGGCAACATTCAATTTTACGGTTGAACGAAAAAATCTGATCACCTCCGAAGGAACAAAGATTTCCCAAAATTTGATTTATTCCCGCCTTTCTGTCAGTGGTTTTATAAAATCGGAAGACGGTATGGAGCTGCCGCTTTACAAAAGCTATTTTGCATTTGAGCCAAAAGGCTTGTCTTTCGATGAAGCAATAATAGCTGATGTACGAACCATGATCAAAAAGTTGGAAAGACTCCGGGAGGCTCCAGTTGTCGATCCTTATACAGGACCTGCAATCCTATCCGGGCGCGCTGCCGGCGTTTTCTTTCATGAAGTTTTTGGTCATCGCGTTGAAGGGCATCGGCAAAAAAGTGAACAGGAAGGACAGACATTCAAAAAGAAATTAGGAGAAAAAATCCTGCCCCAACACATGAGCGTAGTTTTTGATGCAACAAAAAAAACGTACGACGGGCGTGACCTGATGGGATATTATAAATACGATGATGAGGGAGTAAAAGGACAATCCGTGCCTGTTGTGAAATCAGGTGTATTCAATTCTTTCCTGATGTCCCGTTCGCCAATTGAAAATTTTTCTTGTTCCAATGGACACGGTCGCGCACAAGCTGGATATCGACCGGTATCCCGGCAATCAAACTTAATCATCGAATCCAATGCTTCCGTTTCTGAACAGGAATTGCGTCAAATATTGATCGATGAGTGTAAAAAACAGGGTAAACCATTTGGACTTTTGTTTGAAGATATTCGCGGCGGTTTCACCATGACAGGACGAACAATGCCCAATGTTTTTAATGTACTGCCCACAGAAGTCTATCGCATTTACACCGATGGTCGTCCTGATGAATTGGTGCGCGGTGTTGACCTGGTTGGTACGCCGTTAGTGATGTTTTCCATGGTTTCCGAAGCCGGCGATAAATTTGATATTTTTAATGGCGTTTGTGGCGCAGAATCCGGCGGCGTGCCTGTTTCTTCGGTAGCGCCAGCCCTGTTGGTAACACAGGCTGAAGTGCAGAAAAAGAGTAAATCCCAGGAGCGTCCGCCAATTTTGCCAAGACCGGACGAAAAGCCGACGATGTGATTTATTACATTGTTCCGATGATAAAATTATTGTTATTTGTTTTATTAAATTGAGTCAATAAAATTCCAAAATCCAAATAACAAATTACAAACAAATTCCAAATACCAATATTCAATGACCGAAACAAAAAATTACATGAATGCCAGTTTTTGTTAGAGAAATATTGTATTAGGTGGATGTGCTGGGAGAATTGGAATTTGAAAATTGGAATTTTTTTGGAATTTGGAATTTGTTATTTGGAATTTTTCAAAATAATTAATATTTACCAACCATAAACAAAGTAGGGTGAAACCATGAAAAACAAAAATATAATCATCAGTTTAATATTAATTTTTTCTTTCCTCGCCATCTCGGCTCTTTCCCTATTTGCACAGAACCAGGCAACTCGGGATATTATCCAGGGGGCAATGCGGGATGAAATAAAAAGAAACATAGATAAATTAAGATTGGAAAATTTGCAGGATCCGTTTTTTATTTCTTACACCATTCACGATGCCAGAACAATGGAAATAACTGCATCGCTTGGATCAATTATCAACTCGAATAAAAATCATTACCGCAACCATCATGTGAGATTGATGGTGGGCGATTATAATTTGAACGATGAAAATTATTTTGATCTGACCGGTGGCGGATACCGGCAAACAATGCTCCGTGGTGCAGATCGACTTCCTTTGGAAGACAACTATAGCGGCATTCGTCGGGCATTGTGGATCGCTACTGACAATCTCTACAAAAGCGCTACAGAATCTTTTGAGCGAAAAAAGGCTGCGCTTGAGCAACAAACACTATCGGAGGAAGACAAAGCGCTTGCTGATTTTAGCAAGACAGAGGTTGTGAAGCAAAAATCACCCCCTATCGAATTTGATATGGACCAGGAAAAATGGGAGAAAATTGCCAGGGAATTATCAGGAATTTTTACAGATTATTCCGATATTTATTCATCCCAGTTAAGAATTTTCTTTTATCAAAGCGATATCTTTTTCACTAATAGCGAAGGAACGGAGACAAATAAACCGCTCTCTTTGGTGGCTGTTCAAATCAATGCATCCACCCAGGCGGAAGATGGCGAACCATTAAAAGATCACGTCATTTATTACGGCGCCATGCCGGGTGATTTACCGCCTTTAAAATCAATGAAAGATGAGATCATCGAAACAGTCAAAAGTTTAATCGCTCTTAAATCCGCGCCTGTTTTTGAAGATTCATATACAGGACCGGTTATGTTTTCAAACCAGGCAACGGCTGAATTTTTCGCACAGCGATTATTCAGCGGCTCCAGTGGATTAATTTCGTCGCGCAAACCGGTTGTCGGTGATCCTCGCGCTGCATCATTTCTCAACCGAGGGGGTGGAGAACAGCTTGAGGATAGAATTGATACCAGGATCATTTCTCGTGATATAACGATAAAAGCGTTGCCAACCATGGATAATTTTTCAGGGGAAAAACTCATCGGCGGCTACCAGGTTGACGAGGAGGGAGTTAAGCCACCGGAGGAGGTTGTTTTAGTTGAACGGGGTGTTTTGAAAACACTACTCAGCAACCGAATTCTAACGAAAAAAATCAGCCAGTCAAATGGTCACGAACGCCCGTTGGTTGGCGCTGGCACCGTTTCTTCCAGCGGTTTGGGACCGAGTGTCATCAATGTAACTTCCTCAAACGGAATGACTGAAACCGAATTGAAACAAGAACTCATTCAGCTTGCTAAAGACGAAGGATTAGAATATGCAATCCTGGTCAAAAAGATTAAATCTCCCATTTCCGGTCAGGTGCGGCGCCTCGATCCCATGGCATTTTTAACAATGTCGCGCCGGTCACAACAGGGACCTTCATTTACAGAACCGATTCTTGTTTACCGGGTTTTTGTGAAAGACGGTCGCGAGGAATTAGTGCGTTCAGTAAAACTTGGCAGCCTGTCAATTAGTACGCTGCGGAGAATATCCGGTGCTTCTGAAAAACAGGTTGTTTATAATACTGTGGTACCTACCGCTTCCGGACCAATGGGTTTATTTTCTTTTGCATCTCCCGGTTCTAATCGAGGAATCGCAGCTTCATTTATCGTTCCGAAATCACTGATACTTGAGGAACTTGAAGTTGAAAATACAAAGCGGGATTATACGCCAAAATTGCCGGTGGTGGCAAGTCCGCTTGTGAAGAAATGAGATAGGGAGACAAGGAGATGGGGCAATGCCGTTAACTTAGGCGAAAACAATTTTATATCATTCACAATTCACTATTCTCAATTATCAATTCACAATTAGAATTAATAAGTTACCAAAAATTAATTGATAATTGTGAACGACTAATTGAGAATTGAGAATGAAAAGAACAATCGCTTCGCCTTAAGTTAATGGCATTGGGCGAGGGGGAGAAAAAGCCATTAAGTTTATAGGATATTTCATGCTCTCCCCATCTTCCTTACACCCGCTCTCCCACTCATTTGTGAAAATATCTAATGAAACTCAGCAACAGGCAAAGAAAGTTCTTTAATAAAATTCCGTTTGTCAAGCGCAATATGTTCAAGTTTCTCAAGAACCTTCCCTTTAAAAATTCTTTCACCACAATCCCGGCATACTCCTACCGGTACATTCTCAAATTCATAGGGTTGCCCGTTAAATCTTCGGATATAAGTAATTTTTTTTTCTCGCACCTCCCCGCCACATTCGCATTTTCCATAAGTCATTTTAAAATACCTCTATAACTTGAATAATTTTTTCACCGCAAAGGCACAAAGACGCAAAGTGATGAATATTTAAGAATTAGCACAAAAAATGATTGATCATTATACGATTTTTATAAAACTCGGTTTTTTATGAAAACAATATTTATCTTATTGATTCTTGGCGTCTTTGCGGTGAATTTTTGTAAATAATACAGGATAAATACTGTTTTTGATTCAGTTCCATCATTATCAAAATCCCAAACCCAGGAAGTAATTGAAAAACTTGATGGAGTGGAAATATCGGTAAACTGCACGGACAATGGCGCATAGCCGGAAGTCGGCGCGGCAGTGAAATCGGCAGTGAGTTGCGCCGGGGTTTGACTTACCGAAATATAATTGGTTTTTGTCTCGGAATCAGAGATGGTACCATCACTTACCGTTAATACTACTGTATAATTTCCATCGTTCTGATAGGTGTACGACGGATTTTGTGTCGTAGCATCCACTGTCCCGTCATTGTCAAAATCCCATGACCATGAGGTAATGACGGTGTTTGACACGGTGGAATTATCAGTGAACTGAACAGACAGTGGGGCATAGCCGGATGTTGGTGTTGCAGTGAACTCGGCAGTGAGTTGAGTGGTGACCTGACTTACTGATATGTAATTGGTTTTTGTCTCGGAATCAGAGAGAGTACCATCACTTACCGTTAATACCACTGTATAATTTCCATCATTTTGATAAGTGTAGGACGGATTTTGTGTTGTAGCATCAATTGTCCCATCATTGTCAAAATCCCACTCCCAGGAAGTGATAGCGGTGTTTGATGCTGTGGAGTTATCCGTAAACTGTACTAACAAAGGTGCAGTGCCGGAAGTTGGTGTGGCGGTAAACGCTGCTGTGACTTGGGTAACCTGCCCCACTGAAATGTAAGTAGTTTTTGTTTCGGTATCCGTGTCTGTACCATCACTCACCGTTAACGAGACCGTGTAATTTCCATCATTTTGATAGGTGTATGATGGATTCTGTGTGGTTGCGTCCACTGTTCCGTCACTATCGAAATCCCATTCCCATGATGTAATCGTCGTGTTTGTTGCCGTAGAGTTATCAGAGAATTGGACAAGTAAAGGCGGCGCCCCGGAAGTCGGGGCAGCTGTAAAATCAGCAGTAAGTTGAGACGCTTTTATGAAATCGGCTTTTGTCTCGGTATCCGTGTTTGTACCATCCCCCACTGTTAAGGAAACCGTGTAATTACCCGGAGTTTGAAATGTGTACGAAGGATGTTGGTTGTATGAATCCACGGTTCCGTCATTGTCAAAATCCCATTCCCAGGTTGTCGCGGTTTTTGATGATATTGTTGAATTTTTGAGAATTTCCTTTATCAATGAACTGATTTTAGAATTGGGCACGACTGAATTATCCAAAAACTGCACGGTCAGGGGTACACGGCCCGAAGTCGGAGAAGCTGAGAATGCAGCGCTGAGCCCGGCAGGAGTTAAATCACTAACTTTTTTTCTAAATACACCGTCTTGCGTGCCTACAAAAATATATGTTGAGTTCACTGCAACGCAAGTCACCTCACCGCCGGAAACCCCTGTCATATCAATCGGTGTATAATTCATTAAGTCATCTGAATAAAAGCCCTTTTCTCCAAAAGCATAAAATCTATGTAGTGATGCTGAAATTTGAATGTGTAAAACAGTATTGAATTTTTCATTTGCGACTAGGGTAAGCCAGTTTTCTCCACCTTCATATGTAAAAAATAGTCCGCCATGAGTTGCAATAATAACAGCTTTTCCCAGCCCGGCAAGCTTTTTAACAAGCAACATGTCGCCGGAAAGACCATTGTTCTCTGCAGTCCAGGTTGACATATTATCCGTTGAAAAATACATGCCGCCATCGGTTGCAGCAACCGCATAATCTAACTCATCTTCGGTATAGCCGCCCATGTCGTTTACAATAAGACCGTTTCCTGAAAGTCCGTTACTTGCGGCTGTCCAGGGGCCATACCTATCAGGTGCAACAAAAATGCCTCCGCCATTGGTACCGATAGCATAATCCGCCGGATCATCACCACCAAACCAATAATAATTAATATCAGTATTGGTCAGCCCGGGAGAAGTGGTGTTGGTATAGCTGGTCTCATCCATGGTGAAAAATGGCCCGCCTTTGGTTGCCACAAACATTGAAGTACCTGTTCCCCAAGCTCTGATATCGTTAACATTTAAATTAGTTAGATCCCCGTTGATATTAGCCCAATTATCTCCATTATCTATAGTCTTGAATACGCCACCACCAGCGTTTCCAAGCCATACGGCATCGAATCCGGACATGGCATACATTGAGGTAGGAGTATGGCTGCTAAGCCCGTTGTTTATTTGTGTCCACTGCGCAAAGAGCGAAGATGCACTAAAAAGGAAAAGATAAAGTAGTTGAATTTTTTTCATTGGCTGTTTCTCCTATAAATTATGACTTTTAGGGGGTTGGATTAATTAACACGGACATTTTAAATTCTCTCTATATTGATAAATAATGACTTGAGAGATCAAAATGAATGATTTATTTTATCCCACCCCCTAAATATTTTTCAGAAATAGGAATAAAAAAATGAAACTAATAATTGCAAGGAAGATAAAAATGAAAGCAATTGAAATATTTTCACTAATGTTATTTAGTTTTAACATAATAACCATTCCGGTAAGAGCGATTGCCAGAATTATGGTAAAGACAAGAAAAATCGGCGCTAGAATATAACCTAAACGGTGCTTTTTTAATAGCAAAACTGTTGCAATAATCAGACCGGGCAACGCAAAAGCGATGTCTAAAACATGAACAGGATTCACTAATAAATTATTATCACTCACACTGGCAGGTATGGAATTATTTAAAATCGCCGGGATAATATCTTTGAACCAAAGCAGGTAAAACATTGCGGCAACGATCAATAAATAGATACCGATTGATCGGGTGGGTACATTTTCGCCGAACCATTTATGTACATCCATTCTATTTAATTCACCCATAAAAAGAATGAAGGAATATAATGACAATCCCAAGGTAAGACAATATAACAGGAACAGCTTATTAAAATTAACCCCAAAGCAATAGATAAAAAAGGAATACAGAATATAAAAAATTGTACCGCCATAAATAAAGCAGGCAACCTTATTGTTTCTTTGCATAAATATCAATGATAAAAAAAGCAATGGCACAACAAAAAAGAGATCTACCAGATCCTGTCCCTTTCCCTGGGCTGCCATGGATGCTGAATCACGTTCATAGGTGCCTGAAACAAACGCGCCAAAGAATGATACAATTATTAAGGTAACAGCCAATAGAACTGTTAAAACGGTTAAAATTTTGAGTTGGTTGGTTGGCATGATTTTTTTCCTTGCAGGAATAACCCGATTTTTAACTGAATTTTTTCTGTTTTGGGCTCTGTGGTATTACAAGTAAAGTCCTGTATAGTTACCTTATATTTTTATAGGAGTACAGACTATGCCTGTACAGTTACCATTTTAAAATAAGGAAATACAGACTGTGCTTTGTTTTTTTGGCAAAAGTTTTAAGATAAATAATCAGCAATATTCAAAAAGTAGCAGTGGCAGTTGCAGTAGCAGTAAAAAATGTGGGCGATTATTACTACCACTGCCTCTGCCACTTGTCGCGCTATGTTCTTTGTGACTCCGTGAATGTTATTTTGATCCTTCTTAAATTGCTATTGATTAAAGTGCATTTTAGATTTCCGATTGCGGAATTATTTTTTTAATTCCGAATTCCGAATTCGCCATTCCCAAATCAAAAAGATGTTTTCATATAATCTTTAAAAAACCTTCCCGGGTTTAACAGGCGGACAGATAAAAATGATGTTTTTTTGATTTTTAGAATTATAATGATCTCGAATTCGGATTTTAGATTTCGGATTGCGGAATTATTTTGATTTCGGATTTACGATTGCGGAGTTCGGAATTATTTTGGCTTACCACTGAATCTAACTTTTACCTACGATCCAATCTTTTCATTCCGAAATCAAAATCTCCCAGTCCAAGCAAAAACCAATTTTTCCCCGGTTCCAAAATAGCGCTTGACATCTTATTAAAAATTAATTATCTTAAGGTTAAACTAAAATATATTTTTATCCGTTAAAACAGGGAAAATAAAAAATTGGGAAGGAGAAAAAAATGATCTTTAAAACCTTCCAAATATGGATGTTGTTAGTTGTACTTGGTTTTTTAGCTTGCGCACCGGCATTTATCGATCAGCCGGAGCGGATTTACATTAAAACCAATACGCCGGTGCGCGCTGGTCCGGGCATAAATTACGATGTAATTACCCATGTCAAAGCGGGCATAGAGTTGTTTTTATTGGAGTCTAAAAATGATTGGCATCGGGTTGAGCTGCCCAATGGAAAAACCGGTTGGATTTACCGGGGTATTACGCACAGTGTGGCGCGAGAAAAAATTGTAACCATTCGGGATGCAAAAGTGCATAGAGGCCCCGGTGAGGAATATGGCGCCTTTGCCCTGGTGAAGAAAGGAAGAACGTTGTACAGCCGCGGCACGCGCGGCAATTGGTTTCTGGTTGATCTTACCGATGGTAAAAGCGGTTGGGTTTCCCGGAGGGATGCTGAAAAAACCAGCTATCGAAATTTAACCGTGACTAAAACAGCGCAAATTTTCCGCTTCCCCGATTCAAAATCCGAACCGCTCATTACAGTAAACAGCGGGACTGAATTGATTCAATATAAGAAAGACGGCAAATTTTATAATGTTCGTCTCCCAAATGGCGGTTCGGGCTGGATTCACGAAAGTAATGTTGGTATTATTAAAGAACGCACAGTCCGGGTAAAATCAAGAACATATATTCGAACCGGTCCGGGAATCGGTTACGATGTCATTGAAACAGTTGAAGAAGGCGCGCGGCTCACCCGGCTAACACAAAAAGATAATTGGTTTAATGTACTCACACCTCAAGGTAGAAAGGGATGGATTTATAAAGATTTCATTGCTACCACCTCCACCAGCAAAGGCACAATAATTGAAGAACAGGCGGTTTATGTTGTTACAAACCAGGATTGTAATATTCGCCAGGGATATGGCACAGATTGGGAGAAAATTGCCCGGCTTAAACAAGGAACTTTATTGATCAAAATTGGTCAACGGGATAATTGGCTGCGCATTAAAATGTCCAATGAACGGATTGGTTGGATCCGGGATGATTTGGTTAGCTATGACCCGAATATATTATTAACTAACCTGGAATGCAATATTCGCCGCGGTTATGGCACCGATTATATTGTAATCAGACGTGTTCCTGCGGGTACGCCTTTGGTAAAAATATCAGAGAAATCAGGCTGGAGTCGCGTTTATTTGGTGGATGGTGAAATCGGCTGGATCAGGAATGACCTGTTCACACCATTGGATAGCCTGTTATTTGTCAGCCATGAATTTTGCAACGTAAGAGATGGCGCAAGCACCAATCATAAAAAAATAGCTGAATTGGACTATGGCACGCCGGTTAAGTCTATTGGAAGAGAATCAAACTGGTATAAAATAAAACTGCTCGAATTGAACAAGACCGGGTATATCCGCGGCGATTTGCTGAGTAAAACAGGCAATGAACTTAAAACCAATAAAAGGTGTGTTATACTTCAGGGACCTTCATCTTCCTATCGAATTAAAAAGAACGTTCCCAAAAACACACGCCTTAATAAAATAGGGGAGGAGAACGGCTGGTTTCGGGTAAGATATGATGAAGAACAAATCGGCTGGATTGAAGCAGACCTGGTTTCGCCTTCCTATTACCCTGTTCCCGGTTACCGGGCTACAACCTTCTCCGGACTAACTAACGGTTCTTCGATTCAAAGCGGAACCGGCTTCACCAGTAGTGGATCGGGTACAAGTGCTGATACACAAAAGCTGCTTGATGTGGATGGCGGTGTTTTTGAGGCGCAGGGGCAAACCGCAGTAACGGAAATCGCGATCAATTTCAGGACGGCGCCTGATCTTAACGCGTCAGTAATAAAACAATTACCGCCCGGATCAAAGCTTAAACAGATAGATAAAGCAGGAGATTGGGTCGAGGTTATTTCTGATGAAGGAACCAATGGCTGGGTTCACCAGTCTGCGTTCGGAATTGAAGAAACGAAATATTTATACGTTAATAAATGGGCAAATGTCCGGTTGGGTCCAAGCATCAACTATAAAATCATTGATAAGGTTTCAAAAGGTGTGGATTTAATTCGTTTAGAAAAACGAGACAATTGGTATCATGTTAAAATACCAAATGGAAAAAAAGGCTGGATCCGGGAGGATTTACTTACTGTAAAAAAAATTATGCCGCCGATTGATCCGAATATAAAATCGAAACCAATTTTTGCCTTAGCGGAAACAATGATGGAAACTGAAATGTACAAGGGTCCATCAACAGCCTACCCGATAATTAAAAACCTTCCCCCCAAAACAAACCTCACCATCATTAGTGAATATGAGGGATGGAGTGAGATCAAATTATACAACGGTTTGGATGGGTGGGTGAATAATAAAAAAATACAGAAAAAATTTCATTCTAAAGTTATCGCCATCAAAGATGCTGAAGTTCATAAAACCAGCAATTCCCAGTCAGACCTTGTTACGACCGTTAATAAAGGAGACAGATTCAGACCAATAAATGAAAAAGATGGCTGGTACCGAATTTATTTAGGTCAGGAAAAAGCAGGATGGGTGTCTGCCGGCGATGTAAAAATAATAAAATATCCGGCTGTGTTTGTCAAAACCGAATTTGCAAATATCAGGCGGCTGCCAGATGAAGACTCCGGGAAAATAGCCATCATTAAGGAAGGTGTAAAATTAACGCCGTTGGATGAATTTAAACGAGAGACGGATAAATTCAGTTGGTTATTTGTTAAACTGCCCCGGGGAGATAAAGGGTGGATCAGGCAGGATTTGGTGAACAGGCAAAAGCATCCCTGGATCCTGGTAAAAAGAGATGCGGAAGTTTATGAAGAACCCACAGCCGGAAGTTTATCAAAAGGCAGTGTTAAAAGGGATGAAAAATTTATCGCATTGGATAAAAATGACAACTGGTATAAAATACCCACCAGGGGAAGCAAAGTGGCATGGATCTATGCCGGGTACGTGGAAGAACAAATTATTGGGACGCAATTGGTAAAGGAAAATTCCGGGTTGAGAATGGGTCCCGGGTTGGACTACCGCATCATTAAGACGGTATCGAAAAGTGAACAAGCTAAATGGTTAGATGAAAAAGGAGATTGGCGGCAAATACAAATCAGCGGTGGTGAGGTTGGCTGGATTTCAGTGGGACAGACAAAGAGCGTTCCCATGACCACGGTTACTGCACAACAGATAACGTATGCTTATGATAAACCAAACAGTAATAGCCAGGTAGTCGGTAAAATATTTAATGGTCGAAAATATACACCGTTAGAAAAGAAGAATAATTGGTACCGCATTCAACTTACAGACGGCAAATTTGGCTGGGTTGAAGTAAATGCTTTCACCTCGCCCAAACATCGTACTGTGTTCACGCTTGAGGTTGCCAAAATTTATAAAGGTCCAAGTGTAAATAATAAAATCCTTCAAACTGTGGAGCCAGCCACAGACCTGGACATTATTGGCAGTGATGGTGGATTTTATTGGGTGGAGCTAAAAGGCGGCATCAGGGGGTATGTGAAAAAAGAATTAGTTTTTGAGTAAGTGTTGGGCAAAAAATGAAGAAAACAATTCCAATTTCAGAAGAACTTATCGCACCGTGCGGAATGAATTGTGCCATCTGTAGTCGGTATCTTTCCTATGTTAATAATTTAAAACGAAGCCAATGCATCGGCTGCCGACCAAGAAACAAGAGATGTTCATATTTATTTAAAAAATGTACGGGAGTTAATAATACCTTAAAAGGCAATGCCGCCTTTTGTTTTGAATGCAACCAGTATCCTTGCAAACAAATCAATCGTATGGACGATAGATATAGAATTAATTACAAAATGAGTGTGAAGGATAATTTAGAATATATTAATAAAATGGGAATCGGCAAATTTATAAAAGAACAATACAGGAAATACTGTTGTTCAAAGTGCGGTGGATTAATCTCAATTCACAATGGAAAGTGCTTTAAATGTGATGCCATAACAAGGTTAGTAGAAAAATATAATAGGAAATATTAACAGAATAAAGCAATGCCTAACAAATGCATTCAGTCCGATCACACCTGCCGCTTCGCTCTAGGGGTGATGGCTGATGCTAGCGTTAGTCATTGAGAATTAATTAAAGAAGGAGAAGTTATGAGGCGTTTAAAATTTTTAAGTAAAACAATGTTGAGCATGTTATTTTTTTCTTTTATCCTTTTTTCTGCCTGTGAAAAAAAAGAAGATATTTTTATTGAAGAAGAGCCGGGCAAGGTTACAGCAGAGGCACCAATTCCGGATGAACAACCATTGGAGGAACAATCCGAAAGGGAAAAAAATCTTGATAAGTTTCTGAAATTGGTGCTTGAAAAAGAAAAAGAGCTAAAAGAAAAAGAAAAGAGTCTTGAAGGAAAATTGGCTGAGTTGGAAGAAAAACAAGCAGAATTAGAAGAACTTGAATTTGAATTAAAAAAGGCTGAGTTGAAGTTTAAAGATTTCAGGCTGGTAACCTACTTGATATTTTTTGTCGGATTAGCGTGTTTAATAACCGGTTTGATAATGATTGTTTTTCGTGGAAAATCTAAACAAGCAGCGCCGGAACCTGAAGCTAAAACTGAAACAAAAACACCAAAAAAGGAACCGTCAAAATCAGTACCTGAAACGAAAACACCCAAAAAAGAATCTTCCAAACAGGTGACTAAATCGAAGAAGACAAAAACTGAGAAGAAGCCTAAAGAATAAAAATCGCATATTAATGGTAAAATGATTTTATTCATAACGCACTAAAGTGCAGGCGAAGGCTGAGGCGAAGGCGAAGGAAAAAAAAGAATATCCTTAATCCCTGTGCCCGAAGGGTGCTTGAATCTTATACCTTGCTTCGCCTTTGCCTTCGCCTCAGCCTTTTCGGTA
>JADHVV010000022.1 GCA_016783825.1 Candidatus Zhuqueibacterota bacterium
AGATCAATTAACTTTCATACCGAAAAGGCTGAGGCGAAGGCAAAGGCGAAGCAAGGTATAAGATTCAAGGATTAAGGATATTCTTTTTTTTCCTTCGCCTTCGCCTCAGCCTTCGCCTGCACTTTAGTGCGTTATGATTAATCATCTCTATTAATTTAGTATAGACCATAAAAGAAGCATTGTCAAGTTTTTCTTAATAAAAATGAAATATCTTTTGGTTGGTAGTTTACTGGCTGTATTTTCTGGTGTGTAGTTTTAGGAGTGTTGCAATATATTAATTTAACTATGGATCACAAAATAAGTCCCATATCTAACTAATATAAAAACCAAATAGGTAGGGTAATAATTGAAGATTAATAATGGCCCTAAAAAAATAATAATTTAAAGTTTTAGACTGTGTCACTTATTGTGTCACCTTGAGAGTGAAAAATAGTGAAAAGAAGTGAAAAGAAGTGAAATCGAAAAGTCATAGTAAGATAAATTGGCTATCCTATAACATATTGTTTATAATTAAAAAAGCCCCTAATTACAATAGAATTAGGAGCTAATTTTTGGTACCCCTGACAGGACTCGAACCTGTGGCACGCGGTTTAGGAAACCACTGCTCTATCCACCTGAGCTACAGGGGCAGTATAAAATTAAAAACTGGTTAATATATAGAAATTATGTGAAATTGTCAAGACTTTCTTTTTTATTTTTTGAGAAAAAACTACTCAAGGATGGAACTTGCCTCTATCTCACAATATTGATTAGACATTCTCGAATTCGGATTTGCGATTTCAGATTTCGGATTTTTTTTTTAGTAAAAGCTTTTTTATGGCAAATGGTTTTCTTTTCAATTCGTAAATCGTAATTCAAAAATCTAAAATCGAAATATCCCACAATACAGGTTAGCCACATCGAATTCGGATTTACGATTTCGGATTTTTTTTGGTAAAAGCTTTTTTATTATTAATCAAACTATGTCCAAGAAGTTCGGAAATCGTTTATAAATCAGTACTATCCATAACAAGATGACACGCAAAGGTATGTCGCAAGCAATCAACATTGAATTATTTCAATCCTTCAATTTTAGATCGATTTAAATATTTTTTAGATTTTTTTGTGACATAATCTGGTCTGAAGTGGAATGAAAAAGATGTTGTGTCGCATTTTATTTAAATGTTCTAGTTGAGTTTCGATTAGTATTTTAAAATATAAAATAGCAAATACTCAATAACCAATAGCAACTCCATCCCTTCTCGAATCAGCGCCGCCATCCAGTGTTCCTTCTTTTTGAATAATTATGCCCTGGGCGCCGCCAAAAAAATTATCAAAATCAGGATGGATTTTTAGTTTATGCCCCATCTTTTCTAATTCACCGACTATATTCTCTTCAATTCTACCTTCCAAATGCAATATATTTTTCAAACAATGGAGGCGCGGCGCTTCAATCGCCTGATCCATTGACATATTAAAATCGATGACATTCATAATTATTTGTGCTAACGCAGAGATAATTCTTGTACCACCGGGACTGCCAAGTGTCATAAATGATTTTCCATTTTTTAAAATAATTGTTGGCGCAGTATTACTCGCCGGGCGCTTATGGGGCTCAATCGAATTAGGAAATCCCGGAAGATCATTAAAATCGCCTAAATGATCATTTAGCAAAATGCCAGTGCCCGGGACTACAAGCCCGGAGCCAAACCAGTGATTAATGCTTTGTGTTAATGCAACAATGTTACCTTTTTCATCAACAATGGATAGATGCGATGTATCATTCGATTCCCTGGTTGTAACAGTTTTTGATGAGTATTCAAAACCCGCCTTATTCGGATTGATGAGTTTTTGTTTACCCCGCGCATACTTTTTATCTGTGAAGTATTCAACAGGCACGTTATAAAAATCAGGATCTGCTGCGTTAACTGTTTTATCAGCATACATAATTTTCATCGCTTCAGTAAAAAAATGAATGAACTGCGCCGAATTATGTCCCAGCGAACGGACATCATATCTTTCCATCATGTTTAGTAATTCGATTAGAAACATTCCTGCAGAGGGGGGCGCTGTGGAAATAATTTGGTAACCACGATAATTCCCGATGATTGGCTTACGTATTTTTGCCTGGTATTTTTTGAGGTCTGACAGGCTAATAAAACCACCCTGATTTTTTACTTCTGTTGCGATTGCTTCAGCAATTTCTCCTTCATAAAAAACACTTCCCCCATTTTCAGTAATTTTGGAAAATGTATTTGCTAAATCCCTGTTTGTTAATTTTGAGCCTGATTCCAGCGGCATCATGTCGGAAAGATAAATTTTTGATGTCGCTTCATAATTCATAATTTTTTCAAAATTATCAACGATCATTCCATTTAGTTTTTCACTAACAACAATTCCATCATTAGCGAGTTTTATTGCTGGTGATAATATTTCTTTTAAAGACATTGAACCATACTTGGGAAGCGCTAACTCGGCACAAGCGACCAAACCAGGCACTCCAATTGATTTTTCACCGCCATGAGTATATTCATAAAAACTGGAATCGTTTTGATAATAATATGCAGCGGTAGCTTTTCCCGGCGCAATTTCCCGGTAATCAATCATCACTGGTTCTTTTTGATCTGTCATCTTGATCATTAAAAAGCCGCCCCCCCCGATTCCGGAAGCATTTGGCTCTGCAATTGAAAGTGCAAATGCTATTGCCAATGCTGCATCTACTGCATTACCGCCTTTTTTTAAAATATCCATTCCGACCTGTGATGCAATTGGGTGAGCAGCGGCGACCATTGCATGGGGAGTTACTTCTTTTTGAGATTTTTTTATGAAAATTTTGCTGCATGAAAAAAGAAAGATTAGAGAGATCAAAAAAACAACACTGAAAAATTTGAAATTGTTAATGTTTGGCTTTTGCAAAATTCGCTCCGTTGTTTATGTTTGTTCAAAATTTATGCTGTCTATTTAAAACAATATATAAAATATAATCAAAAATGTCAAATATATTTTCTATTCACAATATTTTATTCACAAAAAAGTGCTAATTAGTGTATGTCCGAGAAAGCAGTCATTCAGGTTGGAGCGCAGCGGAATACCGGAATCTTGTGCATAAAACCATGAGATTCCGGCACAAAAAATCGCCGGAATGACAAAACATACCTTTTTCGGACAGACACTAATTATAAAAGTCATCCAACACATTTAATTATACCTGTTCACGCATAATAAACTACTTGACTTTTCTCGATAATTTTGATATTATCTATCATTCTAACAATCTAATGTGGATGTACAATAAAAAAAATCATGCATGTATTTAAAAACAATCTATACTTTATCATCATATTTATACTAAGCTTTGCGCTAACGATCAACGCACAAATCGAATATGTTGAGGGTGAACGTCTCTCTATTGCCAATGGATTATCGAGTAATAGCATTTGGTCTATTCTGCAGGACAGTAGAGGTTTCCTGTGGATTGGCACTGATAACGGACTGAACCGGTTTGATGGTTACAATATTAAAATTTTCAAGAATGATCCCGGCGATTCTACATCACTTTCCAGTAACAGCGTTGAATCAATTTATGAGGACAGATCAGGCAGGCTCTGGATTGGCACTCATTGTGGATTAAATCAATTCGATCCCTACTCTGAGACATTTCTACGGTATGTTCACGATCCGAACGATCCAAATAGCCTGAGTGCGAACCATGTCTCGACTATAAACCAAGACAAATCCGGATCCCTTTGGATTGGCGTTTGGGGAGTGAGTGACCAGGCTTCTTTGAATAAGCTTGAGTTGTCTGATCCGGTTCATTTTGGGAGCCAAGCTGATGTACCAATTCAACATGGTTCTAAATTCATCCGTTATAAACTGCATCAAGATATCCAAAATTCTAAAACAAGTGGTGTTCGGGTTACATGCATTATAGTGGATAGCAGCGAAGCATTATGGATGGGAACACTTGAGAATGGATTAAAAAAATTCATTCCCCAAACCGGTTTGGTTGAACACTATCGGCACGATCCGAATAACCCGAATAGCATAGCCGGTGATCGGATCAGACCTGTCACCATAGATTCTATGGGCTTTATTTGGATTGGAATTTGGGATGCAGGATTAGACCGGTTGGACCCGCGAACAGGAGACATTTTCCATTTGCAGCATGATCCTTCGGATGCAGCTAGTCTTGCAGGAAATAATCCGCTTTTTCTCTATGCTGATCCTGGCGGGATTATGTGGGTTGCAATTGGCACCGTGCTGAGCGGATATGATTCCCGGATGAACCTGCAAACCCGGTTTTCAATCTCAAAAAAAACCAACGTAAACTATTATGCCAGTGACGGAATCGGCTTTATCTTCCAGGATCGTTCCCGTATCCTTTGGATTGGTACAGGTAAAAACGGGCTGGTAAAGATCAATCGCCGTCCCAGGGCATTTGTTCATTATCAACACAACCCGGTTGATCCCAACAGCCTGTTCAGCAATGATATCCAGTCATTATATAAAGACAGATCTGGTAATATCTGGATCACAGCGTATGGTAATGGTATCAGCCGTTTCGATCCTGATGCGGAGACATTTAAGCATTTCCAACACGATCTCGCAGAACCATCGAGCCTAAGTCATAATTATGTTGCTAGTTTCTGTGAAGATCGTTTTGGATATATCTGGCTGGGCACCTGGGCGGGCATTAGCAGGTTTGGTCCGAAAAGCGAAACATTTACAAATTTTCTAAATAAACACCTCAAAGCCCAGGAATACAAAGCCGGTTCTATCAAACATATATATGAGGACAATTCCGGAAATTTGTGGTTTGGTACGTTTAATGGAGGTCTTTATGAGCTTACTGCTTCGACACTAATGACAAAATCCATCGATAACAGCAATGAGCAATCAGCAAATATTATAGCAGTCGATTTACCACCCAAAGGGGTGAGCGTGACTAAAGAATTCGATGCACTTTTCAACATAAATCGGAAATTTTATATTTACAAACATGATCCCAGCGATTCAACAAGCATCAGCCATAATTCAATTAGAGGAATTTATGAGGATCGATCAGGCAATTTATTGGTAACAACTGCAAATGGAATAAATCTTCTTAATCGTAAAAAACGAACTTTTATAAACATTACACATAAGGCAGGATTTTCAGAAAATTATGGCGCTTATGAACGACAAAGGTTTTTTGAAGATTATTATGGGAAGCTTTGGTTTTTCTCCCCAACACTCGGGCTTTGTCAATTAAATTTATCCAAATCCAATGCTGAACGATTCAAAATAGTCGATCATGAATTTCCTGATGATGCATTAAAGAATCAATATGATTTCTATGCAACGCTTGCTCCTGATAATTCCATTACGAAAAACATCTGGATATCCTCTAAGTATGGACTGCACAAATTCGATGCAAATGCAAATAACTTTATCAATCACTTTTCTGAAAAGGACGGCTTATCTACCAATTGGGCGGGGCAGATAATCGGTGATGATTTTGGGAAACTTTGGCTATTATCGTCTAAAGGATTATCAGTCTTTAGAGAAAATGCCCCACACGGCGAGCAATTCCATCTTTTCACAGCAAAGGATGGTATAATAAATTCTCCGTATGGCAACCATTTGAAAGGCGCAAAAGGGGAAATATTTTGGGGAGGCGCAAACGGGTTATACCGGTTTTTCCCGGAAAATATGAAAAATAATCCGCATATACCGCCTGTTGTATTGACAGAGCTCCGTATATTCAATAAAGTTGTTCAACCTGATACAACAATTACACATATCAAACACATTACCTTGGCACACAACGAAAACTCATTTTCTTTTTCTTTTGCGGCGTTAGACCATACCCGTTCTCGCTTAAATCAGTATGCTTACTTCCTGGATGGATTTGATAAAAATTGGAAAAACAATGGCAACAATACTGTTGCTAATTATACCAATATCCCGCCGGGAAATTATGTTTTTCGAGTAAAAGGTTCTAATGATAGCAGTGTATGGAATGAACAAGGCGCTTCAGTAATAGTAACAATCACTCCACCCTGGTGGCACAGCAACTGGGCTTATGTTTTTTACTTCCTTTTAACTATATTAACGCTCTATGGCTGGCGGCGCTTTGATGTAAAACGCACCCAACTTAAAAATGAGTTAAAACTAAAACAATTTGAGGCGGAAAAACTAAAAGAAGTTGACCATCTAAAATCGCGTTTCTTTGCCAACATTTCCCATGAGTTTCGCACACCTTTAACCCTGATCATCGATCCGCTGCGTGAAATGATATCCGACAAATTCAAAGACAATTTGAAAAAGCAGTACGATGTCATGTTGCGCAATTCCCAACGCTTGCTGCGCCTGATCAACCAGTTGCTCGATCTTTCAAAGTTAGAAAGCGGCATGATGAAACTTCGTGCAGGTAATTATGAATTGATACCATTTCTAAACGCTGTGGTTTCCTTGTTTGAATCACATGCTACTCGGCAAAAAATTCAATTGAAATTTGATTCAACTGGTGTCGATGCGCAGTTTGATTCACCTCTAAAACTTTTCTTTGACCGCGAAAAACTTGAACAAATTATTTCCAACTTACTCTCTAATGCTTTTAAATTTACGGCTGGAGGTGGTGAGGTGATGGTTTACCTTAACTTTACTAAACTTCCTAGCTTTACTAAACTTCCAAAGTTTAGTAAAGCTAATAAAGCTATCAGCATTTCAGTCAAAGATACAGGAGTCGGCATACAGGAAGACTACCTTCCATTTATTTTTGACCGATTTAGCCAGGTGAATGATACTCAATATCATGAACAAAAAGGCACTGGTATCGGATTAGCGCTGACAAAAGAGTTGGTAGAATTGCACCACGGAGAAATAACAGTCAAAAGCAAGCTGGGGCAAGGCACAGAATTTACTATTCGTTTACCAATGGGGAGAGATCATCTTAATGAAAACGAGATTATCGAAGATCAGAAATTTGCGACTGTAGAACCAAAACACACCATTGAACAAGAAGATATAAATAAATATCAAAATATCAAAACGACTTTGCCTCGACTACTACGGTCAAACAGCCCGGTGAGCTTACAAAACCATCGAGAGATTCTCGCCGAAGAAACTTGATTCTAATTGTGGAAGATAATGAAGACGTTCGCAATTATATTCGGCAACATCTCGAAGCTACTTACTTGGTTGATGAAGCTGAAAATGGAAAACTGGGAGTTGATTCAGCCTTGAACAATATTCCCGACTTGATCATCAGCGATGTGATGATGCCCAATATGGATGGTTATGAGCTTTGCCGTATTCTGAAAAATAACATCAAAACCAGTCATATTCCAATAATTCTGTTGACGGCAAAAGCTTCTGATGAGTATAAAATCGAGGGTTTGGAAACAGGTGCTGACGACTATTTGATCAAACCGTTTAACTCGGAAGAACTCCTTGTGCGTATAAAAAACCTGGTCAATTTGCGGCAAAAACTGCAGGAAAAATACCGCAGAGATTTATTACTGGAACCAACCGAGGTAACAGTTGAATCAATGGAAAACGAATTTCTGCGCCACGCTTCTGAAATTGTTGAACAACATCTATCCGATCCGGAATTCAGCATCGAGCAATTCGCCAAATCGCTTTTCATGACTCGGGCGAATCTCCATCGAAAATTGCGCGCTCTCACTGATTTGTCTCCCAGCCAGTTCACTCGTTCCATCAGGCTTAAGCGAGCAGCCCAATTACTCAAGCAGCATAGCGCCACAATAACAGAGATCGCTTTCGATGTTGGATTTTCCAGTTCGGCTTATTTTACAAAATGTTTCAAAGAACAGTATGGACTTACTCCACATCAGTATCAAAACATTTCTTAAAAATCTTACATGATGCTTTCGGACATACCCGTCAAGTTAAAAATTAAACAATAAAAATAGGATTTTTTGGCCACAAATACCAAAAACCAATTTCCAAAATCCAAATAAATTCCAATCATATTATTTAAATATTGGAATTTGAGATTTGGAATTTATTTGTAATTTGGAATTTGAAGATTGGAATTTTATTGTCTTCACTCCCTCTTCTTCCAAAATCCATTAGAAATTTGACATAAGTTATAAACAATTTGACATAGGTTATTGATAAGCGTTCTTTTAAATTGTATTGTGTAGTATGCAATTTCGCCATTTATATACTAACTAAACAATAGGAGAAAGCCATGTTAAAAAAATCATTCATTACCGCACTATTTTTTTTACTGTTTTCTGTAATAGCCTTAGCCCAGGTGCCCAACCTTATTAATTACCAGGGTAGGTTAACCGATTCGTCAGGAAATCCACTCAGCGACACATTAACAATTCAATTCAAAATTTACAAGGATGCAAATACGTTTCCAGGCGAAATCGCTTTGTGGACTGAAACTCAGTTTATTACATTATTTGACGGATTGTTTAGTGTCTTGCTTGGCTCAGTCGTGCCAATCCCGTATGATGTATTTGATGGTTCTGTGCGTTATCTTAGCATTACTTTGAGAGCCGATCCGGAAATGGCACCGCGCAAAGCCCTGGTCAGTGTCGGTTATGCCTATCACGCGTATGATGCTGATAAATTGGATGGTCAGGATGCATCATCATTTCTGAACACTTCCGATGATTTTGGAAGATCCGGTGTTGCTTCTGATCTTTATGAAGACGCAACTACGCTTACTGACAAATATGTAAATGAAGGGCAAGCTAATGCTATTTCTACTGCTATGATTAAAGATAACGCTGTTACTTCAGCTAAAATTACCCCTGATTTTGTCAGCAGTGTTGATGGCGTAAAAAATGATGGTGGCAATATTGACCTGGTCGCAGGCAGCAACATCACGATCAATCCTGATGATGCTAACAACAAGATCACTATTTCAGCTTCAACCAGTAGTGGCGATAATCTTGGTAACCACACCGCATCTCAAAATATTAAATTAAATAATAAATGGCTATCCAACGATGGCGGGAATGAAGGAATTAAAGTGGACAATTCGGGAAAAGTAGAAACCAATAATGATCTTATCGTGGGGGATGATATCACAGCCACTGATGATATTACTGCCGATGGCACTGTCACGGGTAATTGTACGAGTGGCAATTACGGTGTTTATGGCAAAAAAGGTGGTAACTTTGGCTATTTGGGCTCCGATGTTCATGGTGTGTATGGCTATAGTGGCAGCAATAATGCTGTATGGGGCAACTCACCTAATGGTCATGGAATCCATGGCTACTCGTCAAATGGTTTTGCTGGATATTTTTGGGGAAAGGTTTATATGAAGGGCAAAGTCGGTATTGGGACGGATAGCCCTGATGTCCAATTGGTAGTAAGATCATCCGGTTATACTGATGGCATGCAGGTTATTGCCAATGATGGCAGTCGTATGTTCAGAGTGAGAGAAAGTTCAGACGGATCAGCCGGAATTTATGTTTGCAATGCAGCAGGAGTTTCTAAAGTCGTTATAAGCGGAAATGGTAACGTCGGTATTATTAATACGAGTCCAACACATTTATTAGATGTTGGTACCACCGGCGCATATTGTAATGGTGGCGCTTGGGTGAACGGTTCCAGCAGGAAATATAAAGAGAATATTTCACAATTAGCGTTGCCGGAAGCTATGGAAACACTAACACATTTAGCCCCGGTAAAATTTAATTATAAAACAGACTTGACAGAAAAGCATGTCGGTTTTATTGCCGAAGATGTACCGGAACTGGTTTCCACAAGTGATCGAAAAGGATTAAGTCCGATGGATATTGTAGCGGTTTTAACTAAAGTGGCACAGGAGCAACAAAAAATTATTAAAAATCTTGCCAAACGTGTGGAAGAATTAGAGAATAAATAACTAAGGACTACTTTAGAATTACATGAACTATATTGGATTCTTTGCTGAATTTTAATTATCCATTATTGGTCTATTATAAATAAAAATTTCCACAAAGTTGGTATTTAGGAGCATAGCAAAAAACTTTAGTGTCCACTCAATAAATCAGGGTAATTTTGTTTTGCTTGTTTACTTTCACCCTTCGACTCCGCTCAGGGTGAAGTGTCAGCGTAGCTTCATGCTGAGCGGAGTCGAAGCATGATAATGTCAAAGCAATAATTCCATCATTTATTGAACGGATACAAACTTTATGTTTCATAATAAATTAACTCAACAAACATAAGGAGATAAAATGATAAAATTCAAAAAATGGATCGTTGCCGTTGTGCTTTTCACATTGGTATTGATATTTATCCAATATGGAACTGCACACATCAATTCAATCGCTAATTTTTTCATAACCAAAGACGTTATCGATCAGGGCGCTGGCGCTTCGGAATCCCCAAATTTTAAAATGGTCGATGCAATCGGTCAACCAGGCGGCGTAGGCTTAGCTTCCAGTACAAACTTCAAAGAATCATCCGGGTTTATCTCAGGTAGCGAGATTACAGCTCCTACGCTCAGTGTGACGCCGACAACGCTTGATTTTGCATCGGATCAAACAAGTGTAACACCTTGGACTGTTTTGGGGATCGACAGGTCCGCCTCGCCCCAGTTCATCCATTGCTTGGTCAGGACAACCGGCATCGCCCTGGACTCCTGAAAACGCCACTTATGCCGATGCCAATGGTGATGGAACTGTAAACCAGGCAGATGTGTTACCAATCGGGTTGAACTGGGGTAAAACGCACACACCGGTTTCAGCATCCGAAGATGAGGAGATTGCAGAAGACATCAAAAAGCCAAATACGCAAACACTGAAAATGAATATAACCGGCAGCACAAAACAAAATCAAATCTGTTGGGTTGAATTTGTTGTTGAAGGTGCAACAAACCTGTTTGGAATTTCCTTTGAAATGTCTTTTTCACCAAAAACTTATATTGATTCTGTCGAAGTAGAAAATGGCAGCTGGTTGGGAGACGATATATTATTTTTTCCCAATGTAAACATGTTAGCAGGCAAAGTGAGTTTAGGTATCACTCGAAAAGCAGGACAGCGCGGTATAAACGGAAGCGGTGTAATTGCAACCATAAAAATAAAGTTGAAAGACATACCGCCTGTCGAAACAACTCTAACAATTCAAAATGTTATTGCTAATGATGAAACGGGTAATTCGATACAATTTGATGTTGAAAACACCACTATCACTAAAATAAATGAAAAGACTGCTGAGCATATTCCTACTTCCTTTGAATTAGGACAGAATTATCCCAATCCGTTTAATCCAACTACCACAATCGAATTTGCGATTCCCAAATCTTCCCAGGTTTCATTAAGGCTTTATGATTTACTGGGGAGGGAAGTGGCAACTTTGGTTGAAAAGGAGATGCAACCGGGTGAATACCATATTGTCTTTGACGCACAAAGATTGCAAAGCGGAGTTTACATGTATAGTTTAAAAGCCGGAGATTTTTTTCAGCTTAAAAAATTATTACTACTTAAATAAGGAGAAATGAATCATGAGAAATTCATTTAAGCTTTGTGTGATTCTGCTTGTTTTGTGTATCACGGCAGGCTGGAGCCAATCGTGGGAATGGAACACCTTTATGGGATCTTGGCTAACTGATAATAGCTATGGCATTGCAGTGGACGGCAGCGATAATGTTTATGTTGCGGGTTACAGTTCAATAACCTGGGGCTCGCCAGTAAACGCTCATGCGGGAGACGATGATGTATTTATCGTAAAACTAAACAGCAGCGGCGAGTTACAATGGAATACGTTTATGGGAGGTTCAGAAGATGATGCAGGCTATGGAATCACAGTGGACGGCAGCGGTAATGTTTACATTGTGGGTGAGAGCAAAGCAACCTGGGGCTCGCCTGTAAACGCACATTCAGGAAGTAAGGATGCATTTGCCGTTAAATTTGATTATTCTAATATTGTAAAAGTCGAAATAAATATGCGATTACCAATAGGTTTCAAGTTATCACAAAACTATCCCAATCCGTTTACTCCGCAAACGACTATTGAATCCAATCTTCCTCAAGCTGCAGAAGGGAATTTAACCATTTATAACATCAATGGAAAGGAAATCAGGAAATTGTTTAATGGACGATTAGCGGTTGGTTCTCATACATTTCAGTGGAATGCACGAGATAATTATGGAAACCTTGTATCTTCTGGTATTTATTTTTATCAATTCGAAGCGCAAGCTAAAGACAACAAAGTAATTTCGTTTTTCGATATTAAGAAAATGATTTTATTGAGATGAGGCCATATGCAACAGAAATTATAAAAATTGCCACAAAGATCATTATGCCCGCAGATGGTACACGAAGACACCAAGAATCACAAAGATAAACATTATTAGTTTTTTAAAATTATAGGACAAAAAAGTGAACTTCTTGCCTAAAGAGCAAAACCTTTTGGGTTACAGAAACAAAAATCGTCACAGAAAATAAATTATAAAATTTCTGTGATGTGTTCTAATTCTGTGACCGAGATTTTTTTCTTTTTGATTCTGGCTTATCAGGGTTGGGTATTTGGTTTAAATCCAAAATTATAACATGATGTTAATAATCAATTAAAATCAACCGCAATCAGAAAAATATCATCTCTGACTTGTGTATAATATTGTTGCTGTAGATTATCAATGATGCGTTCAACGATCTCATTTGCCGGAAAAGATTTTAAACGATTTAAAATATTAATAAAACCAATAATCCCCAACGCTTTTTTATTTTCATTTTCTGCTTCAACAATTCCGTCCGTATATAAAAATAATTTATCACCCGATTTTAATTGCACTGTTTCCTGAATAAATTCATTTGCGTCTTTTCTTTCAAAACCAATAATTACATTTTGGGATGATAATTTTTCAAATCTGTTTTTCTCATTTTTCCATAATACTAAAGCAGGATGAGCGCTACCGGCATAACTGAACTCATAATTATCAGTATTGATTCGGGTTGTAAAAGTTGTCAGAAACATTCCTGTTTGATCAAATACATCCATGATAAAATTATTCAAGTCATAAAGTATTTGCGCCGGCTGCAAATTTTCACGCACCAATTTTCTCACTTCACTACAGATACGGTTCACCAATAAAGCCGCGCTAATGCCATGCCCGGTAACATCAATTAATGTCAAATAAATGTACTTTTCCCCATCATAATAAATATCTGCAAAATCACCGCCAAGCCCGATCATTGGCAGATATTTTACACCGATTTCAATTTTTTCATTCTTGTATATTTGAGGGACAAGGCTTTGATGTATTTGTTCGGCAAGCTTCAAGTCACGCTGAATCATTTCATGATATTTATCAAGCGCTTTTTGTTGTTTCGCTAATTTAATCTTTAATTCTTTTCGCTGCAAAGCCTGGGTAACTTTGTGTCGCAATTCTTCAACATTGACCGGTTTGGAAAGATACTCGAACGCGCCTAATTTCATGGCCTTAACAGCTGTTTTAATACTTCCGTAACCAGTTACAAGCAGCACTTCCGTGTCTGTATATTTTTCTTTCACTACAGATAAAATATCAATCCCACTGACTTTGGGCATTTGCAGATCGGAAATAATAAGATCGAATTCATTCTCTTGTAAAATTTCAAGCGCTTTCTCCCCCCCAGTTGCTAACGTTAAATCATATTTAAATTTTTTCAATGCCTCTGATATTAAGAACAAAATATTTTTATCATCATCGACTAATAGTATTGATGGCATTCTTTGGTTACCTTTTTTTTGTATTACCTATTTCATATCTAATAAATTGGGTGACGGCTAGGAGACGTGGAGAGTAGGTGACAAGGAGAATGGGAGAAAGGGGAAAAATAAAAATATCATAAGAGTCGCACAACTTGTCGCCATGCTTACTCTCCCTATTCCAATGGCATTAACTTAAGGCAAAAAGATTATTCTTTTCATTCTCAACGGTACGTCCGCAGCCTTTTTGGCGGATTCTCAATTAGTAATTCACAATTCTCAATTAATTTTTGAAAACTTGTTAATTCTAATTGTGAATCCGCCAAAGACACGTCGGACGTTCCGTTGATAATTGAGAATAATGAATTGTGAATGATATAAAAATATTTTCGCATAAGTTAACGGCATTGCTCCCTATCCCCTTCTCCACGTCACCTTGTCTCCCACTCTCCATCTCACCCTGTCACCTTTAAGATCAACAGCGTAATATCATCACTCTGCGGAACATCACCTGTAAACTCTTTTACCGCAGTCAAAATTTTATCTTTCATCACTTCGGCAGAAGCAAATTTGTTTTCCTGTAATAATTCCATCAATCTTTCTTCTTCAAAATCTTCGCCATCTTTGTCTTGAGCTTCAGTGACGCCATCTGTGAACATGACTATCCAATCCCCTTGTTTAAGCTGAACTTTATCCTGTTCATAAGGCACATTGGGCATCATTCCCAGAATTAATCCGCCACTTTCCAATAATTCAATATTCCCATCTTTGTGCATAAAAAACGGTGGATTGTGCCCTGCATTAACGTATTGAAAACTGTTTTCCTGAATATTTAAAATGCCGATAAAAAACGTGATGAATTTATCATAGTTGGTATTTTTATGAATTAAATTATTTATTCTACCGGTAATTTCTTCGAGGTTGCTGTTTGAATCAATCAAAGCATTTAATACCGCTTGCAAATTTGCCATTAGTAAGGATGCAGGAGTTCCTTTTCCCGATACATCAGCAATGGCTAAACAGTAATTATTTTCGTCCAATTTTATACAATCAAAATAATCACCGCTAACATGAAGGCTGGAAATATTTATTCCTTCAACTTCATATTTTTCTAATTGAGGACATTTTTTGGGTAATAACTTTTGTTGGATTTCTCTCGCCAAAGCAAGTTCTTCTTCCATTTTTTGTTTTTCAAGCGTTTCTTCAAATAAGCGGGCGTTTTCCAAACAGATCAAAGCTTCGTTACCCAAAGTAAACAAGAATTCCAAATCATCATCGTAAAAAGGTGTTTTGGTAATTCTTTCACCGATTGCCAGAATACCCTTTGTTTTGTTTTGAATTCTCATCGGCACGATGACCGGAAATTTTGTCTTTTGAAAATTTTGTAATGGAGAAGAATATTCGTTTTCTTTTTTCAAATAAATTGGATCTGTTAATTCAAATAACTTCTCTAAAAAATCTTCTTTTTCAAACAGGGCTAATTCATCGGTGCTCTGCAGCCCTTTGGACATTTGTAATTTCATCTCTCCATTTTCTTCAAGAAAGATCAGGCAGCGATTTATGATCATCTCCCCCATTACAGCATAACTGAGCAAATTTAATATTTTATCACTATCAAGTGTCGAATTGAGTTCTTTGCCAATTTCAAAAATCGTATTAAGCTCTTGTATTTTTTTATCTAACCGGCGATTAATATCCTGCAGCTTAAGCACCATCAATCCGTTTTCGATAGACGTAGCAGCTATATTAGATAAGGATTTTAAATATTCCAATTCTGATTTGGAATAATCTTTGTTCAAAATTTTATTGCCAAACCCGATATAGCCTAAATTTTTATCACTGCTGCGAATAGGCAGAAGCAAAACAATATTATTGTCCACTAAAAATGAAAAAGTCGTCAGGTTTGCTTCATCTTCTTTAGTTAAAAAAGTTGGCTCAGAGATATCGATTTTTTCGTCAATAATTTTTCCAACAAGTTCCTGGGGCAGACCTTTTAGTGTTTCAACACTTAACTTATTTTTTTCTTTATAAAGAAGAACAATCCCGCGGGTGATCATCATTTTACCCATGGGCGTAAGCAGCATGTTGTCCAAAATTGAAGTTAAATTCAGTGATGAGTTCAATGTTTGACTGACTTCAAAAAGAGATTGGAGTTCCATCAACTTCTCATCTAAAATGCGACTGGTGCCGTCCTCATCCGCCAAAATTTCTTGAGAGGTTTTCATTTTTTGTACTTCAGAAGAATTACTCATTTTTTTTAACCACTTCTACTTTACCATTTTTCATTAAATATTTGGTCATTTTTACCTGGGTACTTGCACCAGGTTTTGAAATAAATTCAACATCATCCATCAATGCCTTGATGAGATGGATTCCAAGTCCCCCGACTCGCATTTCAGCTAAGTATTCTTTCATATCTTTACTTAATATTTTTTTAACATCAAATCCCCTGCCCTGATCCGAAATAATAATTACTAACTTATCCACATCTAATTCAATGACCAGATCAATTTGATGATCTGTGTGCTTCTGTTCGTAAGCATGTTTGACCACATTGGCACAGGCTTCATCTACCGCCAATTCAATTTTATAGGTTTCATCAGCATCAAAACCAACCTTGACAGCAATGTTAGAAACAAAAGAACGAATTAATTCCAGGTTATCAGTTTTGCTTGGAATTTTTAATTTATATTTTGTTTTTTCTTTTTTCACGGTTTTTTTCACCTTTTGCTGGTTTAGCTTTCAAATTTTTTTAATGCTTCCTGCTCTTCCTCAAGGATATCATAAAGTGTTGGAAATCCTAACAAGTCAAAGACGCGGTAAATTTTGGAATTCATATTGCTCAACTTAATATCACCTTTGTTATTCCTGATATTTTCTATGAATCCCATAAAAACACCCAAACCAGCGCTGCTAATGTAAATCAGTTCGTTGAAGTTGACAAGTATGTTATATTTTTTTTCATCAACTAACCCTTGTAATTCTTTCTCTAACATGGGTGCAGTGTGCGCATCAAGATACCCTTTGATGTAAAGAATCATTACGTTTCCTTGTTCTTTTCTCGTAACCTCGAAAGATTCCATAGCTGAACTCCTGTTTTAATATATTGGCAAAGTTTTATTCTGATTTTTTGAAGAGGCTAATATAGCGAATTTTGATTTTTTAATCAATAAAAAGAATTTAATTATTTTGTAACCGTTCACCTGGTAAAAAATAAATAATATGAATAAAATCCCAACGGATGGTATTAGAATTTAAAAACACAGAATATTAATGAAACCATTAAAAATATGATAATTTTTCCCAACAGAAATTAGAATCAGACAAAGGCAGTAGAAAATTAATTATATTTCATTTTCCTTTATTATCCATTATTTTTTATCCGTTGGGTTGTTTCTATCCGTTGGTTTCAATTTTTCATTTTGACCGGCGATCTCACCCTTTCTTTGTATGGCAAGTGATGATTACATTTTTTCTAAATCATTTTTCTAAACGATATCATAATAAATATTAAATTTTTATACAACTTTTATCACAACCATAGTTAAATCGTCATGCTGTTTTTGATCTCCGACGAAATTTTCTATTTTTTCGAGAATTACATTTTTGATAGCCGTGGCGTTTTCCTTTTGGTTCTCAAAAACGATATCGCATATCCTCTGTTCCTCGAATTCTTCGTTATGTGCATTCCTAGCTTCGTTTATTCCATCTGTTATAAAAACAAAAATATCATTTGAGTGAAACTTAATTTTTTCTTCTTTTAATATGCTGTTAAAATTCATCCCCCCATCCAATCCTAATGCCAATCCTGCGGGTTCCACTAAATAAACTTCATTCTCGTTAGCACTCCAGTAAAGAAGGGGACAATGCCCGGCACGACAAAAAGTGAAGGTATGTTTTTTAAAATCAAATGTGCCAAACAAAGCGCTGACAAATGTTTTACTATCTAACGTATTATAAAGAATTTTGTTTGTATTTATCAATAATTCTTTGGGAGAAGTGCTTGTACTTCCCAGTGACTCAAAAACGCCTTTTACTTCAGCCATGTAAAAAGCTGCTTCAGCGCCCTTACCGGAAACATCTCCAATAATAATGCCTAATTTTGAGTTATCATAAAGAAAAAAATCATAATAGTCGCCACCAACCTCGTTGGCAGTTTTACAAGCTGCATCTATTTGTAAAAACTTTATCTCGGGCATGGTATGCGGAAGCAGTTTCCTTTGCGCTTCGTGGGCTATTTTTAGCTCTTGTTCATATTTCTCCTGATCAAGCGATCTCTTGACCAAATTGGCATTTTCGATTGCTACAGTGGCATTGTTTGCAAACATCGTAAGCAAAGCTTCATCACCTGGTAAAAAACCGTATTCGTCGCTTTTAACAGCGAACAGAATGCCCATCACTTCATCATTTGAAATGAGAGGAATTCCTAATAAAGATCCGCTTCTATGGCGCCAGACATTTGATCCCGAAGTTAAATCATGTTTTGAGATACGATCAATTTTTAACGCTGATTTATTTGTCGCAACCCATTCTGTTAGTTCGTTAGTTGGATTGTCAGAATAAGTCTCAATTAATGTCGCGGGAAGATTTTTATAAGCAACTAATTCAAAATGTTTTGAAGATAAATTTTTGATCACTAACCAGGAATAGTTAGCTTCTGCCACTGAAATGGTTTGATCGGTAATAATTTGTATAACCTTGTTTATATCAAATACCCCTAAAATATGGCGGGATAGATCATGAAGAGATGAGAGCTCTCTTACTTTTCGATCATAAACACCCGCGGTGGGTAAATGAAGTAAAATGACAAGAATAGAAAAAGAAAAATATATCGTTAAAAAAATTGTACAAATTGAAAAAAGGTTTCCGACAATTAAGCTGTATTCTGAGACAATGGTTTCTCCTTTTATAATAAGTAAAATCAACAGGGTTAGAACGAATACATTTAAAAAAAGTGTTTTTATCTTTTCGTTTTTATTTAAAAATTTCACCCATTGTGTTCTGAATGAATTGATGACGATCAGATAGACCATCACTATTGTCAAAACCATGTAAACAATATTTGCCCAGTCTGGCAAGTTTATATTTAAAGAAGGTTGGATTTTAAAATCTAATGTAAAGTTTTTTGATTGCGAAAAATAACTGTAAAAGATAAAAAGACTAAAAAGAAGGTTGAAATTTCTATTTGTTCCTCTTTTTCTTTGAACAAAAATAAGTTCACGAATGAGCGCTAAAACGAACATTAGCAAAATTAGTGAGACAAGAGAACTCAATGAAAAAATCACGCCGGTGTTTTTTTGACCAGCCTGGTTAACATAAAAAGGGTAAAAATAGTTGATGGCAAATATGAAGAGAATTGAATAAAAAATATATTTTATTTTATCATAAGTGGAAATGTCCAGAGACCATTGGATGAATGTAATCAGCAAAAAAACAGACCCAAAAATCGCTAAAATATCGCGAACGAGATTAAAACCTGAAATGGTAAAATCAAACAGTTGGGCAACATCCAATAAAAAGGCAGCCAGGTAAATGGATATTGTTATGAAAAAAAGTTTTGTAGTTGTTTTTTTGTTAGTCATTTAATTGTAAAATTTTTAAGTCGAGAAAATTGAATCCAACGGATAGAAACAACCCAACGGATATTATTTTTGTAACTATCTAGCGAAGCTTCGCCTCAAACCGACAAGAAATATTTCTCCCACGGAAAAGAAATCCCACGGGAATTAAAAAATTTATGCTCTTTTTTCTGTGGGCGAAAACTTGCTCTGTTTGTAAAGATTTTCGCTGTTCAAATATTCAGCGTTGCCAAGAAAAGTCATTCTGAGGGAGCTTGCGACCGAAGCACAGTCTGTACTTCCTTAAAATAATAAGGTAACTGTACAGGAATCTCAATGGCTAATCTACAATTTTTATATGAATAACAGATTCCTGTATAGTCACATTATATTATATTAATGAATACAGACTATGCTTCACTTCCCAACCCTCCCAATCCCTTCCAGCGTTCAGAATGACATCAAATCAACAAATGGCTGAATAGTGCCTATTTTTTTTATCAGTTGGGTTGTTTCTATCCGTTGGATTTTTTTTCATATTATTTTTTAATCCCGGGTTTCCCCAGCAACCTGAACATGTTCTGTTTATAAGCCTCAACACCAGGTTGATCAAATGGATTAATGCCAAACATGTAACCGCTGACTGCCACGGCTTTTTCAAAAAAATAAATCAATTGTCCCAGCCAATATGCATTTAGTTCGGGCAAATGAATCGTCATATTTGGTACACCGCCTGATTTATGCGCCATTGCTGTAGCCTTGTAAGCCTGTATGTTGATTTCGTGAAATGTTTTCCCTGCCAGGTAGTTCAATCCGTCTAAGTTATTTTTTTTATCCGGAACCATGACATCGTTATCGATGTGATCAACTATTAAAAATGTCTCGAATAAATCCCGTCTTCCATCTTGAATATATTGCCCCAAAGAATGAAGATCCGCTGTGAAATTTACTGACGCTGGAAAAATACCCTTACCATCTTTGCCCTCACTTTCACCATAAAGTTGTTTCCACCATTCGGCAAAGAACATGAGTTTATTTGAAAAGTTAGCCAATAATTCAATGCTCTTTCCTTTTTGGTACAATAAATATCGAATCCCGGCGTACAAATTTGCCAAGTTATCAAAAATTGAATTGTTATTCAGTTTTTCAGCCATATCCAGTGCGCCATTTAATAAAACTTTTGCGTGAATACCTGCCACTGAAATTGGCAGCAAACCAACCGGACTTAAAACAGAAAACCTCCCACCCACATTATCAGGAATTACAAAAGTAGTGTAGCCTTCCTGGTCTGCCATCTGTTTGAGAGCGCCTCTTGAATGGTCGGTGGTAGCAATTATTCTTTTCCGTGCCAGCGCTTTGCCGTAAGTTTTTTCCATCATTGATTTAATGACTCTGAAAGCGATTCCCGGTTCAGTAGTGGTTCCTGATTTTGAAATGACATTGACCCAGCAATTTTTATTTTTCACTAATTTGAGTAAATCTGTCAAATAACCTGAATCGATATTAAAACCGGCATAATGAATTTGTGGTCGGGTTCCGCCACAGCTAATAAAATTTGGCTGCAATGCTTCGATAACTGAACGCGCGCCTAAATATGAGCCACCAATTCCGATGGAAATTAAAACATCAGCTTCAAGCCTGATCTCTTCAACTGTTTCATTGAACTTTGGAATATCATCATCATTTTGAAACGGCAAATCCAGCCAACCTAAGTATTCTTTTCCGGGGCCGGTTTTTTCTTTTATCAAATTATTGGCATGATATATTTTTTCTTCAATTGAATTCAAATCACTTTCTGAAATAAAATCTTTTACATTGTCGAAATCTAAATTAATGGTGCCACTCATTTTTTTACCTTATTTAAAATACCCAATTTCCAAAAAAAAGGCGAAACAAGTCAATTGTTTCGCCTTTCAAAATATTAAAAATTTATTATTGACCGAAATGGAAAACACCGGAAATGATGAATCGGAGATAATTATCGGAATAGTTGTACGTTTCGCCTCCCCCTGTAAATTCATAAGAGTATGAATTGTACTCCATGCCTAAATCAAGATTTATTGCACCCATAATGATACCAATGCCTGCTGTGATGTTTGAACCCACCAGTTGATCGCCATTATCATCTTCAAATGGCAGGGGTGTGGTAGCAAAACCAACCCTGAGCGGCAAAACATTTTCACCTGTCATCAATAGGTACTCAGCGCCAACACGAACCTGGTTAACATCCAACCAATCCGCGCTCATCGTTTCCCCGGTTTCGTTTGCTTCATATTCTGCATCGGAATATTTTCGCATCTCATAATCTGCTGCAATGGTTAATTGTTCAGTTGGTGCGAAGGAAGCGCCAAAACCAAGCATTTGTGGTATATTAAAAGTGAGATCCCATGAACGATCACTATCTTCTATTTTTAAACCAAAAGGTGTTTTAAAAACAACTCCCAACCTAAACTGGTTGAAGTCGAATAATCCACCGATACTAAAATTCGTACCACTTAAATCAGTCGTGTAATCATAACTTTGATAATACCCTGTTTTATCTTCATAAGACAAATTTTCTGCACCAGTCAGAATATTTACTGAAGCGCCCAAGGAAATGGAATTTGTCAATTGGATTCCTATCGACGGCGTAATTGCATTTATTCCACCGGTTGTTTCTTGCAATGCGTTATCGCCATCATATTTTGAATAAGCATCTGTCACTTTTTGGTAAGCGACTGCTGCAACTAGATTTCTTTCACCAAGTGATAGAGGGATTGCAACACTTATAAAGTTAAGTCCGAAATGAGAACTTTTATAAGGATCGGCATCAAAGTCTGGCACATCAGTTTCTGGGGTGTAACTCTCAAATAATCCAACAACAGATGCCTCTGCTGTTTCCAATCTTACCAATCCAGCAGGATTCCAGGAAGCTGCGGTTGCGTCATCAGCGACACCGATAAAAGCGCCACCCATTCCACGAGCTCTAGCTCCAGCGCCTATGGTATTAGGATTGAAAAACGATATCGATTGAGAAAAAACGATCTGTGTCAACGATAGAATAATCACTAAAAGTATTACTAATTTTAATTTCATGTTTAGCTCCTTAATTTTGTTAAATTTCAATTTAATTAATTAATGAAAAAACTTCGTCATCACCTCCTCAATATTTATCATTTTGTTATCACTTTACACCCTATTTCAAACATTCCTGCTTTTGTCACAATAACTTTGCCTATTGAGTATTCAGGGTAAACTTCACTTAATTTCACTTCACCTAATTCTTCGGTTTGCTTGCCCAATACCTTTTTTGTGATCGGATGGATGATATCCCGTCCTTCGCGGTAAACAATACACTTCATGCCTTTTTTAATATATTTGGAGGAGCCGATATCCAATGTTAATCGATCTCCGTTAATACCAATTACATAGCCTTCTACTAATGGCAAATCATTATATATTTTTGTTGCCAGCCGATTGACCATCTCTTTTAATTCCTGAATTGTTGTTCTGCTGCTCATCTCATCTTGCGCTGTTATTAATTGTGCAGTCTCAGTGTCAATTAGCCGTGCGTCGATTGCCATATTATTACCGGACCTTGTAACGCTTCCTAAAACAATCGCATCAACGCCGATTCCCTTTCCAATTTGCGCTGCTGTTGAAGCATCAAGGAGGCCGGACATGCCCAGTTTTTGTTCTTCTAAAATGGATTCCAATTGGCTGCGTTCAAACAATTTAAAACGATTTAAATTATAAAAAGTTGTCATCAACTGTTCAACGACATTGATGTTACCCATTTCAACACCCAAGCCTGATGTTTGAAACGGCAAAACAGCCAAGCCCATTCTTTCGCCCACCAACTTCACTCCAATAGATGCTTGAACAGGCGGATCTGTTTTGGAAACAATTTTTTCGTTTACTACGGGTTGGGATGGTGGTTCAATTGGCTTTCTTATTAGTGGGGCGCTGCCAAGTTTTGCAAGGTATTCCTGGGCGCGGGACGAATATTGTTGTCTCAAGGATAATTTCAATTCTCTTCTTGCATCATCAGTTCTGCCGAGATTATAATAACAGATTCCTTTTTCCCGGTGCGGAAAATATGCCATAAAATGCATGCCATACGTTTTTATTTTTTTCATGTCTTTATTTTTCACTACTATCGCTTGATTGAACTTTGCTATCGCCCGGGTCCAATTACCAGACTGCATAAATTTAAGACCATCTTTATAGTGATTGTACCACTTACCACCTGCAAAAACTGTTGAAAAAATAATTAATAATAACAATATAACAACGAAAAAAGAGATAGTTCTTTTCATAGTTCATGCCTAATTTTATAATTTTTTATTTTGATTAATTGCATAAGACAAGATATTAACAAAAAGGAATAAAGTCAAGTCATTTTTGTGTTTGAGTGCAACTTTACTAAACCTTTGGTTTCTAAACAGTGAATTTCTTGTACAATGGGCAAAAATAAACTTAACTTTGAAAACAGTAAAAATTTACAAAAGGTCGAGATTGAGATCGAGATCAAGAAAAAAATAAAATGATTTTTTCTTGACCTTAATCTCGACCTTGATCTTCTCTTGTTGTAATCGGTATCTCAAACAAACCTACCATTTCAGTTTGTAGGGATTCTGGCTTGTCCAGGTTGGGGTTTAGTAAAGTTTTTTTTCATTCACTATCATATTCAATCAATGAACAAATATTAAAATTTTCAAACCGCTTTCTGCCATTTAAAAAAGTAAGCTCGATTAAAAATCCAATTCCTGCTATCTCACCTTTTAATTGTTCAACTAACTTTATTGTTGCTTCCACAGTGCCACCGGTTGCTAAAAGATCGTCAAGAATCAGTATTCTTTCACCGGGTGATATGGCATCACGATGAATCTCGATACGATCCACACCATATTCCAGTTCATATTCTTCACTGATTTTTTCAGCGGGTAATTTCCCGGGCTTTCGGGCTACAATAAGCCCTTTGTTCCATTTGTAAGCTAATACGGAAGCGAATATAAAGCCGCGGGATTCGATCCCTAAAATCTTATCAATTTTTTCAGGATCAAATTTAGCTGCCATTGCTTCAATAGAATCTTTAAACGCGGAGGCGTCTTTGAGAAGTGTGGTAATGTCTTTAAACCCGATGCCCGGTTTGGGGAAATCCATGACTGTTCTGATTTTTTCTTCAAATCCATGCATTTTTTCTGCTCCGTTTTAAATCCAAATAATGCAATAGCCACCAAGACACAAAGGTTATTATACCCGCAGGGTGCACAAAGAATTAATTTACAAATTGTTAGAGTTGTGCTATTACAAATATTTTCTTTGCTCTTTTGGTACAACAATATTAATGATTTACTTGTTTCTATTCTTTGTGTTTCTTTGTGTTCTTCGTGTCTTTGTGGCAATTTTTTCTTCTATTGCATTATCTGGGTTAAATTCTTATTTGGAAGTTTTTATATTTATTTTCAAATTCAGTCCAACTTATTTTTACATCAACAACGTTTGACATCCTGTTGCCAACCTTTAAGCTGGCAATCAATTCTTCAATTAATCCTCGCTCACCTTCGGCTTTTACTTCCACTTCTCCTGAATATAAATTCCTGACAAACCCGGTTAATCCTAAAGTTTTCGCTTCTCGTTCAACAAACCAACGGAACCCAACACCCTGGACAAGACCGCTTACAATAATATGTGCACTTGTTTTCATTTTAGTCTTTTTTTTTTGTAACTGTTCAGCAATTCGTTGAATTGAAGTCATTCTGAACGTGGGAGGGGGAGGGTGATGTTGGGAAGTGAAGAATCTCGTAATATTAAAGAAAATTGTTTAATAAAAAACGAGATTCCTGTATAGTTACATTTAAAAAATAAGGAAATACAGACTATGCTTCGGTCGCAAGCTCCCTCAGAATGACATTTTTTAGGAATGCTGAATAGTCACCTTTTTTTTATAATGGAAAAATAATTAGATAGTTTTGTGGCTATCATTTTTTTTTGTTAAAAGCCTCTTCAACCGCCTCAACAGGACTGTCCCGGTAAATTATACCTTCGATGTTCTCCCAGGTATTGAGACCGATAACCGGTTTGTTAAAAGCCAGGGAAAATGAGATTTCAGAAAGCGTGCCGTACTTGCCGCCAACAGCAATCACAGCATCGGCAGTTCTGACAATTATGCTATTCCTTGCTTCACCGATTCCGGTTACAATTGGAATGTCAACAAATTTATTGGCGTCTGATTTTTGTGTCCCGGGAATTACACCAATGGTCAACCCATTTTCCTGTTTAGCGCCTCTACAAACCGCTTCCATCACTCCTTTTAATCCACCACAAATAACTATGCCATCTCTCTTGGCGATTTCTTTTCCAACTTCTTCTGCTAAAGCTAATATCTTTTGTGAGCAGTTACTTCCCTGCCCGATGACAGCTATTATATTTTTCTTTTTGAATTCCATCATATTTTGGATTGATTAGCGAATTTATTAATTATCTAGAAATGGTGCTGGATTCTTGATACATGATCCTCATAGCCGCCAGGTTAAGCAATTTTGTATTAATTTTTCATTCACAATTGTCAATTAAAGCAGTTCACAATTCTCAATTAAAAATAACAAGTTATAAAAAATAATTGTGAATTGTAAACGACTAATTGAGAATTGAGAATTGGCAATTGACAATGCCAAAACCAAATATTTCCTTTATCGAGTATCGAGCAACAAGAATCAAGCATCAAGAAACAAGCATCCAGCAACCAGCTAAGGCTTAATCCGACTAATCGTTCTCGGAAAAGGAATTGTCTCGCGAATGTGCTTTAAACCGCAAATCCACGAAACTGCTCTTTCAATTCCCATTCCAAAGCCGGCGTGTGGCACAGAGCCATATTTGCGAACATCCAGGTACCAATCAAATGCTTCCATGGGGAGATCGTGTTCTTTTATTTTGGACTCTAAAATATTAAGATCATCTTCACGTTGTCCGCCTCCGATAATTTCTCCGTAACCTTCCGGTGCCAAAACATCAACACACAATGCTTTTGATAGATCACCGGGATCACCTTTCATGTAAAACGCCTTTACTGCTGCCGGGTAGCGATGCACCATTACTGGTCGGTCAAATTGTTCCGAAACGATGGTTTCATCAAGAGAACCAAAATCGTTCCCATCTTCGAATTCAAGTCCACTGTCTTTGATGATTTTTACAGCTTCATCATAACTAATTCTCGGGAAAGGTCGTTGAACTGTTTCCAGTTTTGAAGTATCACGTTGCAAAAGTTTCAATTCTTCTTTTCTCTCTTCCAAAGTTCGTTGAACAATGTATTCAATAAATTCTTCGGCAATGTCCATATCACCGTCAAGATCACAATAAGCGATCTCCGGCTCGATCATCCAGAATTCTGTCAAATGTCTCCTTGTTTTTGACTTTTCCGCCCGGAAAGTGGGACCGAAACAGTAAACTTTACCGAACGACATGGCAGCCGCTTCCATATACAATTGACCACTCTGAGTTAAATATGCTTTTGAACCAAAATAATCCGTTTCAAAAAGCGTGCTGGTACCTTCACAAGCAGCCGGCGTAAAAATTGGCGCGTCGATTAGCGTGTAGTTATTATTATCGAAATAATCCCGGCAGGCGCGAATGATTGAATGCCGGACTTTCAAAATTGCATGCTGTTTTGAAGAACGCAGCCATAAATGGCGGTTGTCCATTAAAAATGTTGTGCCATGTTCTTTCGGAGTAATCGGGTATTCATCAGCCCTATGCACCAATTCAACATTTTTTGCCTGTATCTCATAACCGCTGGGAGCCCGCTTATCCTCTACAACAAACCCGGTTATTTTTAATGAAGATTCCTGGGGCAGCTCTTTACACAATTCAAATGTTTTTTCATCAACATCGTTTTTAGCTACTACTACCTGGATAATACCGGTGCCATCTCTAACCATTAAAAAATGTAGTTTACCGCTGGATCGCATATTATAAAGCCATCCTGAAATTGTGGCATCTTTATCTTTGTAATTAGAAATTTCTCCAATGTAAGTTTTGTTCCGCATTTGGTTTTCCTTTGTTTGGTTTATTTGTTATCCCAACATTTTGATTTTTATTTTATTTTAATTTAAAAGGTAATTTGGTAATAAGGAAATTGGGTAATAAATAATTTACCAGTTTGAATCCCCAATTACCCAGTAACCTAATTACCCAATTACCTTCTTGGTTCTGTCCACGGTTCGTATATTTTTCAATTTTAAAGTCCCAATTCCGCAGCAAAGTCACCAGCCACTCATCCCCACCTTTCTTCTTTTGCCTCTCTTCCCATAAGTTCATGTAAAGCATCCTGTGTGCTTTTATTTTCAAACAATACTTTGTACACCTGTTCGGAGATGGGCATTTCAACTTCGTATTTTTTACTCAGTTCATAAACAGATTTAGTCGTTTTCACTCCTTCAGCAACCATCACCATTTCTTTCAAAACATCATCCAATTTTCTGCCTTTTCCAATTTGTTCGCCGACATACCTGTTACGGCTATGCTTACTCATACAGGTTACAATGAGATCGCCCATGCCCGATAGGCCGGCAAATGTAGCAGCCTGTGCGCCCATGGCAGTACCCAGTCGAACAATTTCTACCAATCCGCGAGGTTGAAGCGCTGCTTTTGTGTTATCACCAAATCCAGCCCCATCGCAAATTCCGGCTGCCAGGGCAATAATATTTTTTAATGCGCCCCCTAATTCAACGCCAATTATATCCTGATTCGTATAAACGCGAAAATAACGATTCATAAAAACCTGTTGGATCAATTCAGCATTTTTTAAATCAACACCTCCAGCCACGATTGCTGTGGGGATTTTTCGACTGACTTCTTCGGCATGACTTGGACCGGATAATGTTATAATATGATCAGCTGTTAACCAGTTTATGGTTTCTTCTAAAACCTGTGACATTCGTAACAGGCTTTCATTTTCAACTCCTTTGGCAACATTTACAACAATAGGTCTTGTTTTTAAAGCCATATCGTTTACCTGATTAGCAACCTGCCTTACAACATGCGACGGAACTGCCCAAACAATAATGTCCTTATCAACTACGGCAGTTTCAAGATTGTTCTCAACCTGGATTGTTGAAGGAATTTTAATCCCTGGCAAAAACTCTTTTGCATCTCGTGTTTTGTTAAGCAGATCGGCAGCATCAGGACGAAATTCCCACAATGTTACATCATGTCCATTATGTTCCAGGACTAAGGCTAAAGCTATCCCCCAACTTCCAGCGCCTAATACAGAGACTTTGTATGAATCTTTATCATAATTCAATTGACTTCTCCTATAATGAAAGAATGAATATTTTTTTTCTTTAAAGTATCCTTCGTTTCATCGATAAATTTATTATCAATTATAAAAACAAAACCAACACCAAGATTAAAAACCTTTCTCATTTCTTCGGAAGTTACATTGCCAATTCCTTGAATAACTTGAAAAATCTCTAAAGGTTCCCAACTTTTCCAATCAATTTTTAATTTTAAATTATCGGGAAGGATTCGATAGGTATTGCCTTCGATTCCTCCGCCGGTGATGTGCGACATCCCATGCAAATAAGCTTTGTGCTTTAATAAATTGATCGCATGCTGGTAACTGGAATGGACTCTTAATAATTCATCTGCTAATGTGCAGCCTAATTCTTCAAAATAGTCTTCGACTTTGAAATTATTAATTTCAAAAAATATTTTTCTCACTAATGAATATCCATTTGTATGCAATCCATTTGAAGGAAGCGCCAATAATATATCGCCGGTTTTTATTTTGGAGCCATCAACGATTTTATTTTTTTCAATTATCCCCACGATGGTTCCGGAAATATCATATTCACTTGCCTGGTAAAAATTTGGCATTTCAGCAGTCTCCCCACCTACCAAGGCGCAATTAGCATTTTTGCATCCTCTTGCCAGGCCTTCAATAATTTTAACCAATACTTCAGGATTTAATTTTGATAATGCAATATAATCTAAAAAGAACAGCGGATCAGCGCCTGATGTCATAATGTCGTTGACGCAATGATTTACCAGGTCTTCTCCGATTGTGTCATGAACATTGCTTAAAAACGCTATTTTTAATTTAGTCCCAACCCCGTCCACGCTTGATACGAGGATTGGATTGTTCATTTCTGATGTATCCAATTGAAAGAACGAACCAAACAAGCCAACATCCCTGATTACATTTTTTGTAAAAGTACTTTTGGCTAACCTGGCAATTTCTTTAACGCTTTTTTCTCCGGCAGCAATATCAACACCGGCATCTTTATAGCTTATGCTTTTGGTCATTTTTTCCCTTACTTTTATTGTCAACGTTTACCAGATGTTATGAAGATAATATTCAAAAATCCTATCGAATGCAAAACCAACGGATAGAAACAACCCAACGGATGGTATTTTAATTTTGAAACTATCATAAATAATGAGACTTTAAATAACTTGACAAATATGCCCAAAAATGCAATTAGCATCCGAAAAAGGCGATGCACAATTTAATTCATGTCATTTTATTTTATTATCCGTTGGATTGTTTTCCGCCGCGGCGGATTGGATTCAATTTTTTAAATTCTTTCATATACTTCTTTCTTAACCGTGCCATAAACTCAATAGCTTTCATATCGCGATAATCCGGGTAAGTCCAGTAATTCGTATGAAATTTATTTCCCCGGTACCTTAACTGGACATCACCATAAATTCCTTTTCCCAGGTATATTCTATGATCAAAATTCTTTGTTGTTGCCAAAACAATTTTGCCAGGGCTTAAATAACCGGGATCAAGGTTTATTTTTCTTTTTTCATTTCTCGTAAATTTATCTTCAATTTCATTTGTTACCAGTTTGAAATCGGGTAACCTGTCAGGAGGATGAAGCTTTTTGAAACTTAAAAGCTGTTTCTTTAAATTTCCTCCCATTTCCTTGTAATAATATTTGGTAAAATTAAAATCAAATATGGCTGATATTATTTCAATTTCTCCAAAGTGATTTTCCAGATATTGTTTTGCTTCTTCATAAAGACCAATATCTGAAAAAGTAATTGCGCAAAAGAATTTAACATCAACAGGTATTCTTGGCTTGCCCACAGGTTAATCCCTTTTACAGGTTAATACCTTTTATAATTTTTAAAAAATAATTTGAAGTTTTATAAATTTAATAATTTATTGGTAAATGTCAAGGAAAAAAATAATTAAGAATTTCAGATTGTAAAACATTATTTATTTCATTATGAAAACTATTTATTAATTGAGAGATAGAATTCAATAAAACTGTTTTTTAAATCCATAGTTATTATATTAATATTAATGATGTTAACTTGAATTTGACAAATTAATTACAAAATGATTTTTTTTATTGGCATTCATTTTGCTTGGTCGATAGTGAAAAAATCAATCAAACTTGAGATTATCCTTTTGATAAATAACTGCATGAATCAAATAGTTCTAAAGGAAAAAAAATTAGTGACTGAAAATTTACAAAAAACATATAATAGCTACTTCTTTACAATAAGGTCTCCTTTATTTTCTCCCTTTAACTCGTTGAATCTTTTTGTACATTTCCAACATGAAGAAACAAACAATACAACAGATGGGTATTATTTATTAAAGACTTATGAGCAATATAGTATTGGGGATGCCAAAGAAAGCTATTATCATAAATTAAAATCAAAACTTTTGGATAAGAAAATATTTAAACAAAATTACATAAAAAAAATAGCATCTGCCTAAAAGTTATTATGGTATTTGCCTAATTCAAATTGGTAATTTTTTGGAAGGAATTACCTCTTAATTAACTAAATAGTTGTTTGGGACGTGGACGAGGAAGGTGTGATGAAAAATACAACTCGATTTTGGATGCAATTCTTCACTGCTGTTTTCTGCTTATTTATCTTTTCTGCTTTAACTGCCGATTTAGCTGCTGACGAATTAAAAGTTACCTGGAACAAAAATACTGAAGATGACCTAATAGGATATAAAGTTTATTGGGGTACATCTTCAAGAACTTATTCTAACAATTTTTATGTTGGAACTGATACTACTTATATGGTTCCCGACTTATCGCAAGGGAATGAATACTTCTTTGCTGTTACTGCCATCGATACTGCTAACAATGAAAGCGCTTATTCAGACGAAGTAAGTTATAGTTTAGCAGCATCCGATGAAACACCACCAACTTTAGTTTCTCTTCAAATTACATCAGCAACCAATATTGAAATAATTTTTAGTGAACAGTTAAACAAAACAACTGCGGAAACAATATCCAATTATCAAATTAATAAAGGAATTGTTGTTTCGTCAGCCGTATTAGATGAGAACGGGCAAAAAGTTACGCTGACAACATCTCCACATAGTGATGACACCTATGAAATAACGATTAATAATATTGAGGATTTAGCCGGCAACCAAATAGCGACTGATACAAAATATCAATATGAATATGACATAATCAGGGATACATTTGAAGTAACTGACGTACAGGTTATTGATTATTCTCATTTGGATATTACCTTTTCAAATACAGTCGATCCCACATCAGCCCAAAATATTTCTAATTACACTATTTTTAGTGATGTTTCAGTTGTCAGTGCAGTTGTTGATGGATCAGGTGATAAGGTACACCTGGTAACTTCGCAACATTTGCCAGATCAATACATAATCAGAATCAGCAATATCCAGGATGTGGAAAATCCGCCCAACACAATTACTGAAAGTACGCATATTTACTCTGTAGCAGATGTTACCCATCCACATATTGATTCTGTCAGGGTTGAAGGTGAGACAAATATTTATGTCGTTTTTGATGAATCAATCGATACGGTTTCAGCAGAGACCGAATCGAATTACCAGGTATCTCCCGGCATAACAATATTAAATGCTAAGATAGCAACTAATAATACAGTCAATTTAACAACTACTCCTCATGTTGAAGGGAGTTACACTCTTCAACTTTCGGGTATAAAAGATTTGGCAGATCCGCCTAATAGTGTAGATCCGCCCATCAGCTATTCTTATGATATAGCTGATATTTGGTCACCAACTATTGATACGGTGTTATTTACAAATGAACGTCAAATTGATGTGATATTTAGTGAAGCAGTGGAAAAAAATTCTGCTGAATTAGAATCAAATTATCAAATTTTTAATGGTGTTAGCATATTTTCAGCCGAACTTGATCCGGACAACAGAACCGTTCATTTGTCAACTTCACCTCATTCTGAAAAAGTTTATTATTTAACAGCTGTTAATATAAAAGATCGGGCAGCAAATCCAAATACGATTGCTGATGGCGCTTACAAAATTTATGAATTCGTTGATACTTTTGCTCCCTATGTGGAATCCGTTACCTCGATCAACAAAAACCTGGTTGATGTCCTGTTTTCCGAATCCCTGGACAACGTTTCAGTTGAAAATATTGAGAATTTTAATATTTCACCTGCTATTTCAATTTCTTCAGCCATTCTTGATAATGATGGTAAAACAGTGCATTTAACAACAGGCAATCACTCTTCAGGGAACTATACACTGTCAGCTAACAATGCCAAAGATTTGGCTGGAAATGTTATGACTGAAGCGTCAAATACACCTTATATATTTGTTGATACAACACCTCCTACAGTTACAGAGATAGAGATTGTTGATGGAAATACGCTTAATGTTCATTTCAGTGAAGCAGTTGAAAAGTTATCTTCGGAAAGTCTAACGAATTACAATATCAACAATGGGATAACGATTTCTGCTGCTAATTTGGATCAAAACCAATTGTTCGTTCAACTTAAGACCAGTGATCATAGTGAAGAAGTTTACACAATAACTGTAAGCGGTGTTTTGGATCAATCAATACCGCCAAATGCAATTGATACAACATCACTGAATTACCTGTTTAATGATTCCGAACCACCAGAAATAACGGATGTTGCAGCAGTAGAAAAAAACAGGGTAAAAATTGAATTCAACGAAAAAGTTGAAAGTGTTTCTGCAGAAAACATTAACAACTATCAAATCGAAAATAATCTTCAAGTATCAAACGCTGAATTAGATTCTTCAGAAAAAATTGTTTTTCTCACAACTGCTGACCATGTCGATGGAAATTTATATTTTCTAACTGTCGAAAATATAAAAGATCAGGCGAATACGCCAAACACTATAATAAAGGTTGAAAACAGACCCTACAATTATACGGATTCCGAACAACCTACATTGGTGTCTGCACAAACAGCGTTAGCAAACAAAGTGATTGTGACTTTTTCCGAACCTGTTGATGAAGCTTCTGCCGAGACATTTGCAAATTACCAGGTCAATAATAACATAGTCGTATCTGGCGCTGTATTGCAGCCGGATTTGGTGACTGTTGAATTAACCACGTCAGCTCATGTTGAAGGCGATTATACGGTCTCTGTTAGCAACGTAAAGGACAGGGCTGCTGATCCAAACACAATCGCTCCAAACAGTTCATTGGATTACGCTTATGGTGATGACACGAAACCAACTATTGCTTCGGTTCAAGCGGAAAATGAAAATCTGCTGATTGTGAAATTCTCCGAAGCGGTGGATCAGACATCTGCAGAGCAGAAAAGCAATTACTCAATCTCTGACGGAATTCAAATAAACAGCGCAACGCTGGTTAGTGATTCTACTGTTCATTTGGCTACTTCAAAACACCTGGAGCAGGGATATACTTTAACCGTGAGCAATGTGAGAGACAGGGCTGCCAATCCGAATACGATACTGCCCAATTCAACTTATGGCTACCAGTACATCGACACAACACCACCGGAACTGGTTGCTGCTCAAATGTTATCCGAGAATAAAGTAACAGTAACGTTTTCCGAGCCTGTGGAGCAAGCTTCGGCAGAGGCAGAAGCAAATTATTCGATAACGAATAATATCTCAATCGTAGCAGCAGTATTGCAACAGGATTTAGTAACTGTCGAATTAACCACATCTGTTCATGCAGAAGGCGATTATTCGGTTTCTGTTAGCAACGTTAAAGACAGAGCAACGAATCCAAATATAATCGTTCCCAACAGTTCAGTGAATTACAACTATGTTGATACTGTCAAACCAACTATTGCTTCAGTTCAACCTGAAAATGAAAACTTATTAACGGTGAAATTCTCTGAACCTGTTGAGCAAGCTTCGGCAGAACTAAAAGGTAATTACAGTATTTCGGGCGGTATTCAAGTTAACAGCGCTACGCTGGTTAGTGACTCCACTGTTCAGCTGGCTACTTCTTTGCACCTGGAACAGGGATATACATTAACTGTTAACAATGTAAAAGACAGGGCTGCCAATCCCAACTCGATAGTGTCCAATTCAACTTATGGCTACCAATACAATGACACCACACCACCGGAGTTGGTTTCTGCTCTGGCGCAATTAGAAAACAAAGTTGTACTAACATTTTCTGAACCGGTGGAACAAGCTTCTGCAGAAACAGCAGCTAATTATTCCATAACAAATAATATATCTGTACTTGGCGTTTCATTACTGGCAGATTTGAAGACGGTTGAGTTAACAACATCAGTTCATGTTGAAGGCGATTATACGGTTTATATCAGTAACGTTACAGACAGAGCTACTAATCCAAACGCAATCGCTCCTAACAGTTCTTTTGATTACAATTATGTTGACACAATAAAACCAACAATTCTTTCTGCCTGGTTGGATAAAGACCATAAGCTCATTGTTAAGTTTTCCGAATTACTTGATCAAACATCTGCGCAACTAAAATCTAATTATTCAATATCCGGTGGTATCGTGATTCACAGCGCTACTCTGATGAGTGATTCCACTGTTCAGTTAGTTACGTCAAAACATCAGGAACAGGGATATACATTAACAGTGAACAATGTCAAAGATCGGGCTGCAAATCCAAATGTAATTTTGCCCAATTCGACATACGGTTACCAGTACAACGATACAACTCCACCGGAATTGGTATCGGCTCAGGCTTCGTTGGAAAACAAAGTAACAGTTACATTTAATGAACCTGTCGAACAAGGCTCTGCTGAAACTGTTGCCAACTATTCTATCTCAAATAATATTTCTGTACTTGCTGCTTCATTACAGCCGGATTTAGTAACTGTTGAATTAACCACTTCAGTTCAAGCAGAAGGCAATTATACGGTTTCAGTTAGCAATGTCAAGGACAGAGCCGTTAATCCAAATACAATCGCTCCCAACAGTTCATTGGATTACGCTTATGTTGACAACACGAAACCAACTATTGCTTCGGTTCAACTGGAAAACGAAAATTTATTAGTCGTTAAATTCTCCGAACCGCTGGAACAGGCTTCAGCAGAACAGAAAAATAATTACTCAATTTCCGGCGGAATTCAAGTTAACAGCGCCACATTGGTCAGTGATTCCACAGTTCATTTGGCAACTTCAA
>JADHVV010000175.1 GCA_016783825.1 Candidatus Zhuqueibacterota bacterium
ACCGAAAAGGCTGAGGCGAAGGCAAAGGCGAAGCAAGGTATAAGATTCAAGCACCCTTCGGGCACAGGGATTAAGGATATTCTTTTTTTTCCTTCGCCTTCGCCTCAGCCTTCGCCTGCACTTTAGTGCGTTATGAAATGAGTGGGAGTGAGAGTGATGGAGAAACCGTGAAAGTAAAAAAATTTCCTAAAAACTTGATGGTTCCTTCTCCCTCTCACCCACTCTCCAAGTCTCCCCTTTCTCACTCGTCGGTTTGTTAAGAAGCTTTTCTAAACAGTTACTTTTAATAGTCCAACATCTCCCCCACCAACTCTTCCACCATATTTTCTTTAACCTGAAACGGCAACGTAATATGCCCCTCCTCCCTATGTTTATCATTCCATTCAGCAGCTGTTTTAACCGCAGGCTCGCTTCGTGCCCAGCTTCTTCGGGCAATGCCGCCCATCACATCCCAGGAAAGTGCGTTTTTAATGATGCGGTCGGTTTTTTCGCTGCCATCCAACAGCAGTCCGTAGCCGCCATTACTGGCTCTTCCGATGCCTGTTCCACCACCATTGGAAAGCACTGCTAACGTCATTCCCCGAGCTGTATTGCCAGCAAAACATTGCACTGACATATCCGCAGTTGTGCGGCTGCCGTCATAAATATTAGCTGTTTCCCGGAAAGGTGAATCTGTGCCGGACACATCGTGGTGATCGCGGCCCATGAGTACCGGACCAATTTCACCATTGCGCACCATTTCATTAAATTTAAGGGCAATGTTTACGCGTCCTTCTTCATCAGTGTAAAATATTCGCGCTTTGGTTCCAACAACAAGTTTATTTTCCTCCGCGTTTTTGATCCAAAAATAATTGTCCCGATGCAGTGCGCTTAGAGAAGGATCAATTTGAGACATGGCTGCCTGATCGGTTTTACATAAATCTTCATCCTTGCGCGATAAACAAACCCAGCGAAATGGGCCAAAGCCGCGATCAAAACAAACAGGTCCCATAATATCTTCCACATAAGAAGGCCAAATAAATCCTTCGGAAGTATCAACACCATTTTTAGCGATTTCCATCTCCCCGGCATCAAATACCGATGCCATGAAGCTGTTGCCATAATCCCAAAAATAACTTCCTTTATCTGTGAGTTGTTTAATCACGCGGTAATGTCTTCTCAAAGAAATATCCACTAATTCCCTAAATTTATCAGGATTTTCTTCGATCATTTTTCTGCCTTGTTCAAAAGAAACTCCGGCGGGGGTGTAACCTCCTTCGTAAACTGCATGGCAGGATGTCTGATCCGAGATCAACTCTACAAAAATATTATTTTTCTCCAAATATTCTAACAAGTTTACGACATTACCATAATAAGCAATGGAAACAGCTTTTCCATTTTTTTTATATTCCTGCATCCAGCGAGTTATCACATCCAGGTTTTCAGAAACTTTGCTCACCCAGCCTTGTTCGTGACGGGTTTTAATTCTACTGTAATCCACCTCTGCAATGATCCCAATACCGCCGGCAATTTCCACAGCCTTTGCTTGGGCGCCGGACATACCTCCCAATCCTGACGTAACAAAAACTTTACCTTTTAAATCCTGGTCTTCCGGGATTCCCAAATATTGTCTGCCAGCATTCAACAGGGTAATATAAGTACCGTGAACAATGCCCTGGGGACCAATGTACATCCAGCCTCCGGCTGTCATTTGTCCGTAATTGGAAACGCCCATTGCAGCTAATTTCTTGAAATGATCTATATTGTCCCATTGCCCGACCAGCAGTCCGTTGGTGGAAATAACTCTGGGAGCAGTCTCGTGTGATGGGAACAATCCCAACGGATGCCCGGAGTTCACAACGAGCGTCTGATCTTCTTTCATTACCTCAAGGTTTTTTTTGATCAACTGATACTGCATCCAGTTTTGGCACACCTGCCCGGTTTCTCCATACGTAACTAATTCATACGGATAAAGCGCCACATCAAAATCGAGATTGTTGTCGATATTAACCTGCAATGCCCGCGCCGCTAAAATACCTTTATACTCATCGACCGGTTTCCCCCAAATTCTGTCCTGCGGACGATAGCGATAACCGTAAATCCTGCCCATGGTTTTTAATTCATTCAAAAATTCTGGAGCTAATTTCTTATGAAGTTCATCAGGAATATATCGTAGCGCATTCTTCAATGCGATAATGGTTTCGTTTTTACTTAAGTTTAATCCCCGATTTGGCGCCCGGCGGATTCCGTCTTCAAAAACAGGATCTGGAGGCAATTCCGGGGATAGTTTGATTTTCATAGCGTTTGATATTTGTGAATTGTTCATCTTAAAAACTCCTTTTTAAATATAAAAATGCCACGCACATTTAAGGTGCGTGGCATTTTTTAATTTCACGAGATTATTTGAATTTTGAATGATGAGTTGCTGTATTCCAAACTTGAAGTCCACATTTTTTTGCTGCTTCATGTAGTTCAACATCAGAGTTGATAAAAATAGACGCATGTACTATTAAAGCAGAAGCCAACTGAAAAGCATCACAACCTTTCAGTGCATATTCGTTTGCAAGCTTCCCAGATTTTACAATAAGAGTATTATCGACTATGGGAATATCCACATTCTCCCACTGGTCTCGAAAAACGCTGATTGCCTGATCAAATTGATCTTGCGTAATTCGTTTGCCTTTCAATGCTCTTTTTAATGTTGCATGCACTTCAGCATAAGTTACAGCAGATGCAGAAAATTGATTTGTTTCAATGCTAGATTCTACTATCATGAATTCTTGAATTTCGCGAGTACCATCTTCTTCAATAAAATATTTAATCCAGGCAGATGTGTCAATAAAGATTATCATCTAATTCTATTTTTCTCCATTTAATCTCTATCTCTTATAACCATTTCTGTCGCAGTTGGCCCTATGCCTTTCATTTTAATTGATCTGAAATATTTGAATGGTTTATGTTGTCCAACTTTAAGTAAATTTTTTTCTTGTTTTTTCAAGTATGGTTCAAGTACTTCTTCTAACTCTCTTTCATTTAGTTTTACAAGCACTTCAGCCAAATTTGTGTTTTTAATTTCTTTTTGAATGATCATTCTGGTATCCTCATCGCTTATATAATCCATATTGCATGAAAAGTACAATTTTTTTCCAAAAATGTCAACATATAAATTCATAAATAATGAAGAAATGAAATGAAGCCAATCCACCACAATTCAAAACCTATATCGCTTCCAATCCGGCCATAACTCCTGCAAAGTCTTTTTCGGATTTCTACAAATCCAAACTGGCATTTTTTCTTCCCGGGCATATTCATGTTTAATTGTTGTTGCGAGATCAACATTTTGCCAATTCCCAAAATCATCTTTATCAAATCCAAGCGCGATGACTATTTCTCCGGGCAATTCACCAGGTCCCCATGTATAAAAACTACCAGCCAAAGTGATTGCCCTGGGTAAATCATATTTTTTCCTGTAGTAGTTAACGGCACCTGCGCCTCCATAATTAGAACACCAGAGCACGCATTTTCCTTGTTCTTCCGGGGGAAGATTGTGATATACTTTTGCAACATGTGCCACCTGGTTCTCCCAACCGGTCATATCTGCATAATCTTGAGGGAGTCGGTGCAACTTGCCATCCTCCCAGCGGAGCGCTTCTGCCAAACCATAATTATCTGCCATATACTTTACATATTTTTCCAATTGAGGAAATGGCAATATTGGCAAGCCATAAGGAAAAATACCAAGACTGAAGAAAATTAACAATCCGACAATTGCAGGTTTAAACCAATGTCGATGCTTTTTTTCGATCCATCGTTGAATCATCACTGCTCCACCAGCTAACAACATGGGATAGGTTGGTCCGAGATAGTAATGTTTACCACTTAAAAACAACAAAATCAAAAAGCTTGAAAAATAAATCCATCCCAATGGGCGGTAATTCTTTCCTGATTTTGAAAAGAAGAAAAAATACAATCCCAATAAAGCTATTGGAAAAGCCATCCAAACGAAAAAAACCTGTGTTAAAACGAAACCGAAGGGATCAAAATTTACTAACTGCTGGCTTCCCAAGGCGCTGATAAATTCAAAAACCACCCAATCGTTTTGATGCTGCCAAATTAAATTTGGCAGAAAGATAATAAGTGAAATTCCGCCTGCAATCCAAAACTTTTTTGATAAAAAATATTTTCTTTGAACTGATAATATTAACCCAATAAAAACGCCAAATCCAAACAGCAGCATGGTATATTTATTTAACAATCCTAATCCACAGACCAGTCCAAAAAGAATCCACATTTTTGTTTCATTACGGTTCAAAATCCGAATTAATAAATATGCCCCAAGCAGCCAGTATAATTGGTCAAAGGGCACAGGTTGAAATAAAGTTCCGGTTCGTAAATACAATGGAGATAATATTACAGAGACTGCGGCTAAAATTTGTGCGTATCGTTTTCCGCCCATTTCTTTTACCATCAATCCGGTTAACAAAACTATAATAGCGCCAGACAAAGCAGGAAGAAAACGATAGGCGAACAAAGAACCACCGAGTAAATCACCAGCGATTTTTGAGTAAATGCCAATCAAAGGCGGCACTTCAACATATCCCCAATCGATATGTTTACCCATTTCGATATACAAAAATTCATCGCGGTGAAAATTGTAAATGGTGTTAGTGAGCAAATGAAGAAGAAGTTTAAAGATAGCAAGGTAAAAAATGACAGCAAAATCATTCAGAAGATAATTTTTTGAAATGTATTTTTTTAAGTTCAAGTTTCAACTCCTCGATATTCATTGAGTAATTCTTTTTTGTAAGATCATTAAATTAACAATGCATAGAACCTCGATTTTGTATTATAGTTGTTTAGTTTTCTGTAAATTATTCTATTACACCAAAAAACTTCATAGTCTGTCTACATTAGTATTTTTGTAAGGTAACTATACAGGTGTTATTTTTTCAATAATTTTGTACGCGATTAAGCAGAATAATTTATAGCAGCCTGTCCGCCGTTTTTTTGGCGGAAATAATAGAAAAAAGCATTCTGTTAATAAGTGTAATTACGTGTTTAAAATTAATAATTTTCATCATTCTGCTATAAATCATTCTGCGACACAATTGTTTTAAATTATATTCAACTTTGGTTGCGGATCTGCTGCTTTAGTCTGTTATCAGTTCAATCTTTGTTTTTTGTGCCTGTGCAGTTACCTTATTATTTTTAAATGAAACACAGACTGTGCAAAAGTTTTCAAATATCTATCGATTGGGTGGATGGGAAGGGACTAATCACCATTAACGATTCACCAGTCACCTATGCACTTTAGTGCGTTATGCATAATTAAGGTAATAACTTTTAGGAGGAGAATTATATTAGTTTCACTTTTTGATATTTTTGCAGCGCGGATTCGATCCCTTCCCGAAAACAAAATTCAAGCATCTCCCCTGCTTTTTTGATCGCAACCGAAAGCACAATTTGCTCATCCGAAGAAAATTTACTCAAAACAAATGAAGATACATTTCCGTGGGTTGGTCGGGATACGCCAAAACGAAATCGGTAAAAATCTTTTGTTTTCAAAATATCAGTAACCGATCTCAACCCATTATGTCCAGCCAGACCGCCGCCTTTTTTAAAGCCAACTACGCCAAAATCCAGTTCAATGTCATCATGAACAACCAATAACTCTTGTGGAGTAAGTTTGAAAAAGTGCGTCAGAGCCTGAACGCTCTCACCACTTTTGTTCATAAATGTTTGTGGTTTTAAAAAGGTTATTTTTTCTCCACCCATATTTTTCTGAAAATATAATCCCTTGAATTTATTCTGCCACTGAACATATTCAAGTGCAGAAAGATTATCTGCAATTTGCCATCCTGCGTTGTGGCGGGTTTGTTCGTACTGCTTTCCAGGATTGCCTAAAAAAGTAACTAATTTTATCATTTGGTGTCCTGATCTCCTTTGAAATATTTTTTTGGAATTTTAAATATATTGCAACGAAAAAAGAACCACGACGAAAAATATCTTTTCGTTGTGGTTCTCCTACGACGAATCAATTAATAATAAAATCTGCCGAAGATTCTTTTTTCGTTGCAAAATTCTGGTAATACTATCTTCTTAATTCCGGCTCAATCAAATTTTTCCACAATTTATAACCTTTTTCATTTAAATGCAATTGATCTTTTAAAAATATATCAGGTCGCGGTTTACCATCCTTGCCCAGCATGGCAGTAAAAACATCAATAAATTGAAGGTTTAGCGCTTTGTTGCCTTCAATGTAATTATTAAAAAGCTTATTTGTCTCTTTGTATTCCTTTTCCCATTTCCAGCGGGATGGACTTGGTTTTGCTGCAATTAAAAAAGTTGGTACGTCAGGGAGCTCTTTTCGAATAACTTTTTCCAATTTCACAAAATCATTTGAGATGGTCTCCGGTGATTTACCATTTGCGATATCATTATCACCCTCATAAATAAAAATTTTCTGTGGCTTATAGGGAATAATGATTCGATGTGCGAAAAAAAGCAAATCACTCATCTCTGAACCGCCAAAGCCGCGATTCAATATATTCGTGAACGGGAAATCATCCGATAATGACTTCCACATTCTGACACTGGAACTGCCGACAAATAATAGGCAACCTTGTTGAGGCGGATTCAATTTATCAGCAGCTTCAAATTTTTGTATCGCTTGTTCCCAACGATTTGGTTCGGCTTCTTGTGCGAAGAGATTTGATAAAATTAAAATAGCAAAAAGAATTATAAATCCCAATGATTTGAATTTTAGATATCTCATTTTACTACCTCTATGATTATTTAATTAGTGTCTGTCCGAGATGTCATTCCCGCATGTTTTTAGCGGGAATCTATTCTGTTTTACAAGGAGATTCCGGCTTAAAAGATTGCCGGAATGACAAAACATACCTTTTTCGGACAGACACTAATTATGATAAAATATTTGTCCAGACATTTATCATAAAAAACAACAGAACCTATCTTTTCTTCTTAAGCTTTGGAATCTGGATCGTTTTCCTTTTTTTCTCAACAGGTGGATTTTGTTGTAATTTAAAAAACAGCGTTATTTCAATCTTCTCGTCTGTCAATTTAGGAACAATTCGCCCTCCCATTTTTTCTGTTAATTCTTTTACAATGGACAGTCCCAATCCTGCACCGCTCACTTTTTCTGAAATATTGGGACTGCGGTAGAATGGTTCAAAAAGTCTCTCAGGGGGAATATCTATTCTATTTTGCAAGTGATTGGATATTTTAATTCCGACTTCTTCGTTGACTAAAAATATTTCTGTTTGAATGGGAAAATTATGATCACCATATTTTAATGCATTATTCCAAAGATTATCAAGTATTTGAGAAAGCCGCTCGCCATCAACATCAAGTGTAATTTTTTCTGCTACTTTGTTTTCGTAAATAGCGGTAACATTATTGGCCGATGCTTTATGTGCAAAATGGCTGTGCTCTTCTAACAGAAAATCCATCAAATTAATTTGTTTAAATATTATTTGATATTCAGGATCACGGATTTGGGCTAATTGAAGCATATCGTTGGTAATTTTAATGACACGATTCAAATCCTTTTTAACCACTGGCAATAGATTTTTTTGTTGTTCTTCAGAAAGAACATTCATAAATTCAAGGATATCAACAAAACCTTTTATCGATGTTAGCGGAGATTTAATTTCGTGGGAAGCATGGGCAATGAGGCGTTGACGCGCCGCATTACTTTCTTCAAGACTATGAATGAGTTTTTTTATTTCGCCTGACATGTGATTAAAGTTTTTTGCCAGGAATGCAATTTCATCTCTGCCATCATCTTCAAGCTGAATATCAAATTCACCTTTTGAAATTTTACTGACACCTTTTTTCAAACGGTCTAATCTTTTATTAAGGTAATAAACAAGCCGCCAACCAACCAATGCAGAAATTAAAATCACAAATACGCCAGACAGCAGGAAATTTAAAAATACGCGATTGAATATTGGAGAATCAACAAATCTCACATGAATTTTGATAGCGTAAAAAGGAGAATACACGTTTGGATTAAAATAAATCTTTGATAGTCCTGTAAACCGTTTACTCTCCACCAGTTGTTTTGAAGTTTCCTTTTCAACGACATTTTTCAAAATAGAGTGCGATCCTGTTATCCAATTATTTTTTCGATCAAAAACATCCACGTTAAATTCAAATTTTAAAGAATCAATTTTTGATTTGACTTTTTCCGGTGAGTAATTTGATTCAAAGTGGTTATCAAGAATAGCGAACAATTGTTCTATCCTGGGTTGTTCTAATTTGCCAAAGGATTTTTGGAACTCATTCCGAAAAACAATCACATTTACAAAGGCTAATATAATAAATAGAACCAGGGACATTGTTGAAAGAATAAAAATAATCCGCGTATAAAAAGATTTGAATACCATCATTATTTTCCTAGTTTATAACCAATTCCAAAAACAGTAATAATATATTCCGGAGATTTTACATCTATTTCCAATTTGCTGCGCAACCGTGCTATATGTGAATCGAGCGTTCTTCCGTAACCTTCATATTCATATCCCATAACCAGCTCAATCAATTGATTCCGGCTGAAAACGACACCCGGTTTTTTGATCATTATTTCCAGAATTGTGAATTCTGTCGGCGTTAATTCAATCTCCTCTTCATCAACCTCAACACGACGGGTTTCCAAATTAAGTGTAAGACCTTTATATTTAATCGTTGTAATTTTTTCGTCTTCATTAGAGTCTCCACTTCTGCGAATCAATGCCTTAATTCTGGCGATTAATTCCATCATGTCAAATGGTTTTGTCAGGTAATCGTCTGCTCCTGCCTCAAAGCCGGTTAACTTATCCACCATTTCGGAGCGCGCTGTCAGCATTAAAATAGGAGCATCTGTCCTTTGTCGTAATTTTGGAATTAGGTTCGGACCTTCCTCATCAGGCAGCATCCAATCGAGAATGATGGCATCAATGGATTCAATCTTATTTGTGCTTAACGCTGTTTTCGCATCGGTTGCTTCGTGTACGTTAAAGCCAAACATTTTCAACTGTACCGTAATCATTTGAGAAATGCCGGCTTCGTCTTCGATTAATAATATTTGTTTCATGATCAGACCTCTTTATTCCATATAAACTATTCAAAGTTTGCATCTACAAGGGTAAAAAAAAAGCACGTTAATTTAAGCCATTGATCAATTATTTTTAACTTTGCACCCTTCGGGTACGGGCACCCTTCGGGTACGGGCACCCTTCGGGTACGGGCACCCTTCGGGTACGGGCACCCTTCGGGTACGGGCACTCTTCGTGCACTCCGCGTTCTTTACGTCTCTGCGGTGATTTTTTTTGCAACTTGTCGCGCTGGAAACAATTTAGTTTAAATGACTAATTGCATCTTTAACTTCGTGTCTTCGTGCCTTGGTGGCGAGAAATTATTAAGTCATTGTCCTCTGTATAATAATTTATAATAAATTTTTTTAATAACAAGCAAAATCTGTCTGTTCATAACTTTTAAAGACCACCGCAACATTTTCGCAACATCTTTTTTTCATTCTTGCAATAACATGGCTATTTTAGCATGGGCTTTTAATTCGAACATTTTACTTTCGTGATCTCCGTCAAAATACCTGAATAAAAAATGAATATTCAAAAATGAAATTGCTATTTTTCTGAAATTTCAACCAAAACGGCTGTATTTTTGCATCTTTTTTTCACTACATCTCAACATCTTTGCAACACATTTTTATTTTTAAAGCAGTATATTTAACCAGCTAAATTCAGGGGTGGGATAAACAACCTGGATATTTGCAATTTTATCAATGTTGAATAATTTAGAATCAAACAATTATAAGAAAAATTATTTATTATCCAATCCCTAAACAACACTAACTTTTTTATCAAAATTTAAGGAGTACAAAAAATGAAAACATTAAAAAAATCAATTATGATCCTGACTGCAATATCTTTGTTCTTTGTATTTGGGTGCGAAAAGAATCCGACTTCACCGGATGATCCAACTCAAGACGAACTAACAGATGCTGAAAAGATGCTGATCGTTGCGGCTGAAG
>JADHVV010000176.1 GCA_016783825.1 Candidatus Zhuqueibacterota bacterium
CATTATCCGAACCATGTGCAGCGGTAGGGTGAAGGATAAATTTGTGTTGCACGCATTTAAATTGGGTGCGCCAATCGTGTTGGTTTCCGGCTGTCATTTTGCGGACTGCCATTACATCGATGCTAATCGTTATACACAAAAACGTGTCTGGAAACTGTGGGAGAAATTGGATAGATTAGGTGTTCGTCCCGAGCGACTGCAAATGGAATGGGTTTCCGCGGCAGAAGGTCAGAAATGGTCAAAAGTTATGCATGCAGTTGAAGAGCTTCGAAAAGAAGTGACAAAGTCAGAAGTGGAACATACGATTAAAGCGCTTACTGAGGCGGATAAACCGAAGAAACCGAAAATGAAAAAAGAGAAAACAAAAGAAGCAGTTCCTGCATAATGAATTTTCATTCATTGTAGCAGTTTAAAAATTATAAAAAAGGGTAGTTGTGATTTGAACTACCCTTTTTGTTTACTATAATTTTTATAATATTGGTGTCCGCTTTGTAGCTAAAAGATCATTGCATCAAGACCATCTTCTTCACATTATAAAACTTACCAGCATGAATAACATACAAATATACTCCGGATGCGACCATTGTTCTGAAATCGTTTCTGCCATCCCATTTAATACTGTGATAACCGGTTTGCATTTGTTTATCAATCAAAGTGCAAACCCTTTGCCCTAACATGTTGTAAATTGAAAGCGTAACATTTACATCTTCGGGTAATTGGAAGCAAATTTCTGTTTCAGGATTAAAGGGATTAGGATAGTTCTGTTCGAGCACATAATTATCTATAACCTGTATTGGTTCTTTTATTGTTCCTGGATCTTGTTTGGGTAGGTCGGGCGTATAATCAAATAGAAAATCTAAATTTTTAATATCAAAACTACGGATATCGTCCGGAAATTTTTCTACAAAAGTGTCCATTGTTTCGCGGGCAGCTTTGTAATCCTGGAACTCATAATAATAGATCATTGCTAATTGATATAGCAAAGCTTTTTCCAGTTCGCCACTGGCTCTGCCTGTCATCCAGTTTGTAGTTAAGGATACAGCTTCACTTTTTCTACCTTGTTTTGCTGCAATTGCCGGCAGCCACAAAATGGCGCCTTCGCCAATTTTACAATCCGAATAGTTTGTCACTAAACTTGCTGTATAATTTTCTTCCATACTTAATTCACCTTGTTGAGAACGGCAAGACATGAGGCGGGCAAATGCAAAATCAGCATAGTCACTTTCCGGGTAATTATCAATTACCCAACGATAAGCATCAATAGCATCTTTTAGTTTGTGCTGCCCTTCAAGTTCCTGGGCTTTTGATAAATATTCTAAAATTTGAACTTCGTTGCCTTGTGTTTTCCATAATGCCCCAGCGTTGGGTAGAGCTACAACAGTTGGGCTACTAACAACAACTGTACCATAATTATATGGCGGATAATTCTTCCAATAATTTCGGCGTGCATAAACTGGTATACTTGATAAATTTTTAATCTGCCAAGTTGTGTTTTCATGTATGCTGTTTCTACCGGCAAGATAATTTGTACTGTCATTTGTTACGCCTAAATTCGGTTGGCTGTAATCAGATGGACATACACCCCACCAATTACCACCTAATCCATTTTGTATTATTTCATTGGCGCCATATGGCTCACTTGAATTTCTTCCAACTAAGTTCGGCGAAGAACCACCCGCACAACGAACTCCGCCAATATTATTTTTGATTGTATTATGTCTCAAATATCCTCCGGAAGCATAATTATAAAAAACACCATAATGAGATGTATTATTCTGTATTTTGTTGTTATAAATATGTGGGAATGAGCCTGATAAATAAATGCCATACGTACTCCCATTTTCTATTAAATTTTCATGAATGTATGGACTGGAATTGTACAGGTTAATTCCATGCAATAGGCAATAACGAATAGTGTTATCCTCTATGTTTATGTCAGAGCCATTAAGACAATAAATTCCGGATTGAGCATAATTAATAGAACAATTTTCAATATAAGAATTATCATCTGCATTATCTAACAAAATTCCATACCATGCACCAGGAGACTGAACCGTAGAAGTAAAGGTTACACCATCAGCTTCAAGTTTACCTTCAATTGTCAACTCGGAAAGAGATGTGTGTCTGCCGCTATTTTGGTTATCTGTAGCAGCAATAAAAACTACTTCAGTATTCGGTTCAATTGTAAGAGTTGCTCCTGACGAAATAGTCACATCTCCACCAATGTAATATGGGCTGTTTGTCGACGACCATGTTGTGTTTGATGTTATATCCCCTTCCCAATAATTCAAAATGATGTCACATATTCCACCTGGCCTGATATTCGTGATGGCTAAATGAGAAACATTGTTTTGTTGATTCCCATTATATCCATTACTATTTGGATTTGTGTAAGGTGTAAAAGAAGTAAATGTTACACCGTCAAATGGATCAGTACTATCATACGTATTGCCATTATGTTCTGCAGTGTAATCTGCATTTGCTTGACATATTTGTGGTTTTGCCCAATAATCTAAATTATCCCCTCCGGAAATAGGATCAGACACAGTACCAGGATATCCTTTATCGCTAAAAAGCCCGTCAGCACATTCTAGATCAACCATCTTGTGATATTCATTATCATTATAATAAACACCTTGATTATCAATATGCCAAATTAATAATCCATTAGGAAGCTTCTGTTCATAAAAGTTGCTATGATCCCGATAGCTTATAAGGAAATATTCATCTGGGGGGAGGTTCGATGGATTAATTTTGTATAATGTTTCTGTATTTACTGTTACATTAAACATATTCGATGAAACATCGACAACTGTTTTCCAACCTAAGAACTCCTTGTTGTATGCTGACAATGAATATAATCCCCACATGCCATATCCTTCAGACATCAATCCCCAAAATCCAAAACCTGCCGAAAATTCTTCTGGAGCTGGCCGAGGATCATAAAAATATGCGAAATCATATAAATCATACAATCCTAATTGGTGACCATATTCATGTGCCATGATCCCAACCATCTTGTCCAGGGTATCCTGTGTCCGTTGCCAGGTACCACTAGACGAACGAATTTTAACATCTCCACCTGCCCACGTATCGTTGGTTGTATAATCACTCATTAGTAAAAGCGCGGCAACACTTCCATGGGGACTATTTGCTATGTTAAAAAATATCATATCAACAAAACCATCTGAATTATTTTGATTCTGATCATCCCAGTTATCATACACTGAAAAGTCTACAACAGGATCAACTTGTTGTAATATAGATCGAACAACCTGATCTCTTGTTGGTGTGGGAGACTCATCATGATCATATGGTGCGTAATACAACTGGTTTACTACATCACCGGTTATAGTATGATTACCATAAGATTGAATATTATAATAGTGCCTAATACTATTATTCACATTTGGAGAGAAAATATCCCCAGCATAGGATGGAAAATTGCCAGGATTTTGGTCCTGGTAGCCCACAAAAATTACTAGCGTATGAACGCTTCCATTTTTAGGAATAGACATGGTCTGTGTGGTTACTGGCACAGATTCTTCTGATCCAACGATACTCGGTATCCACAATCCTGAAATAAAAAGCAGAGAAAGAATAATTATTAAAAATGTTTTAGAAAATGGCATAATTATCTCCTTAAAGTAAAATTAACGGGTTAATAGCATTTTTTTGTTTTGAGAATAGGGTTCAAAACGTAATTTTAAAAAATACATACCACTACTCACTTCATTTCCTGAATTGTCTTTTCCGTTCCATGTTAACTGATGTACTCCTCTTGCTTGAATTTGATTGACAAGTGTTCTCACCTCCTTCCCGGTTAGATTGTAAATTTTTAAACTGACTTCCCCCCTGTACGATAATTGATAATTGATGAAGGTAAAAGAATTAAACGGATTGGGATAGTTTTGGTATAAATGAAAAGATAAAGAGCTTAAACTAATCTGATCAACAGAAGTAGGGGTAACAGGCTGCCAACTCAATCCACCGTCTACTGTATGTAAAACTGAAGTCGTGCGAGACAGTCCCCATGCTTCTGATGTATCAATGGCAGCAAGCGCTTTAAGTTGAATAGAGTCAGTAACTACACCCCAATTATTTCCACCGTCAATTGTGCGAACTACCTCATAGCCAGCAGCCCAGCCATTTAGTGAATCAGTGAAATCTATAGAAAACAAAGGATAAAAACCGGGAATGTAAGAAGAATATTGATTTACCCAATTCTCACCATCTGATGTATAAATTATTCTTCCGAAACCGACATGATTACCAACTGCCCAAAAGTTATTGCGATTCATATAAGCAGCATCATATAACGGTTCATAACCGTAATAGACTGAACCTTCCCAGGTATCACCACCATCATTAGTATGAAATACATATGCTCCTGACTGGTGGAGTCCTCCCCCTACTGCCCAGCCATCAAGGGAATCTATAAAAGTAATTTTATAGAATGGATCATGCATATTATCAAACGCACGTACTTCCCAAGTATCACCACCATCGGTGGTTTTATAGATTGCGGCTTGATGCTCGAAAAAAGGAAATATTCCGCTTGCCCAACCAATATTTTCGTTTATAAAATAAATATCATATAAGTTATAATAAATAATAGAATCTGCCTGAAAAAACCAATTTTTTCCCCCGTTTATTGTTTTTAAAATACCACAACGACTCAAAGCCCAACCAATATTTTCATTAAGAAAATAAATTTTCTCCAATTGTAATCCCCCAATTTTGGAGTGATTTATTAATATTTCTTCCCAATTGATACCCCCATCGGTAGTAAGAAGTACTAAACCTTTTCCTGGTGGATCATCAGGGATATATGTCCAGCCAGCTATCCAGCCGTGATCTCTATTTAAAAAGAAAATATCATTAAATGCAGTATACTGAGCGAAAACCATTGTATAACCCATAAAAAAAATAAACAAAATTGACAATATATTTCTGCTAATCTTTGAGATTTTCATCTATAATACTTCCAACTATCATTTAAAATATTAATCATTAGTTGCATCAACACCTGCTTTGTGATTAGAAAAATTTCTAAAACAGAAGAAGGCTACCTTTAATTTCAATATCATCATTAGCCATAGAAATAATTTTTTAACTAAATACTCCTCATTTTAGTTTATGGTGTTTGAAACAAAAAACTATAATTAATTCATAACTTTTGCTTATTGATTAAATAAAACATAAGAACCTATTTCACGATTGAGAAAACAATTCTTTTAAAAACAATAAATTCCAAATCATTCCCTCAAAATAAACTATATTAAGATTCCGATTCGGGTTCCGGCTCTGTTCAGGATTATTTAACTAATTCCGTCCAAATGCTTCGAGTCGCTTTTTTTATTATACTAACAATATACAATATTTATTATAAAAGTCAAGCGTTTTTTTATTTTTTATTTTTATCGATCAAATTATGTTATTTTTTTGTTATCTCGCTTATATGTATTAATAACAACTCAAACATTTGTTAGGGTGAGTTAAACGCAATATGCTATTCATAGCGTTCAATATACTTAAATTTTGGTGACTTTGTGTGAAGATAATTTATGTCGAATAATAAGCGGATAAACCGAAGTAACCGAAGATGAAGAAAGAAAAGGTTGAGGAAACGGTGCCAGCTTGATCATATTTCAAGATTAGTGATATTATAACAAAGGGTAGTTGTGTTGTAAACTACCCTTTTTTATAAGTCCTCATTTTGTTTGAAATAAAATATCCGTTTGTTTTAGACAACTGATAGTTTATCAGATTATCCTTTATTCTGATCAGTGGGAAGATAAAATTGTGAAATTTTTTTCTGTGCACCGCCTTGTAGAGCAGATTCATGGGCCACGATTCCGGGTACAGTATATGCCAACGCTTCGTGGATATCAATTGCCGGGCAGCGATTGTGAACCAATGCATCAATGAACTCGTGTGTTAAAAAAGTATGAGAGCCCTGATGACCAGAATTATGGCGTAATGGTTCCGGCAACATGTCCGTTGCCCACCAATCCAGTTGTTCATATTTTTCCAGATCAGGCAGGTATCGAATAAAACCGGCATCATCTTTTTCAGTGCGATCGTTGTCGGGACGAACGATAACTGCTTCCATTCCATTGGGATGGGGAGCATAAAAACTCATTTTATCACCAATCCATTGAGCTCTTTCGCAGCCTTTGTGAGCTCCCTTCCACCAAATATTGACACGAAAAGCATGACCTCTGTCAGTTTTAAACATTGCAGATTCATTCCAGAATGGATTATTATCAAATACATTTTTTTTACAAATAGGATTATCATCACCCCAACCGTGGCAAACAACTTCGGTTAATTTTTCTCCTGTTACACCAATCAGATGGGCGGTACAATGAGTTGGATACAGCATGGGGGGCACACCATGACGCCATGTAGTTGTGCCATCTTTGTTAAAGTAAAGTGCCTCCAATCCTGAATGCTGATATTCTGACTCACAGTAGTAGAACGTGCCATATTTTTTTTCCTGATAAAACTTTCGAGCGGAAATTGTAAATTGCTGATAATAACTGGTCTCTGCCATCATATAGGTTAGACCATATTTTTTTACAGAGTCCAATAGTAATTGCGCATCTTCCAATCCTCCACCCATGCAAGCAGGGACAGCGGATATGACGTGCTTGCCATGCTTCATTGCTTCTATTACGTGTTTCACATGATTAGGACCTTCAGTGAAAATACCAACAGCATCGATCTTTTTATCTTTTACCAGTTCTTCCAAGCTGTTGTAAGATTTTTTGCATTTATAGACACTCATCAAATGGTCTCGCCGTTCAGGTATCAAATCACTCACAGCCTCAACAATACAGTCAGGATGTTCGTGCCAAAAGAATGAAGCGCCAAATCTACCTCCGACAATACCGATGCGAACTTTTTTTGGAGCTGTATTCACTGCAAAAGAATTGTTAGATGCTGCAACAGCACCAGCCATAATGATACTACTTTTTTTTACAAAATCACGTCTGGAAATGTCACTCGATTTTTTGCATCCTGTTTCTCTGGCAGTATTACTTTCAATTCTTTTAGACATATAGGCCTCATGACTTTATATTTAATTTCTTATCAAGAAATATGGTATCTGATTAATTTTATTAATCAATTCATTTTTATCCAATTTATCAAAGCAGATGGTTTACAGGGGAAAAGGATCAGTTCTTCCTGGCGCCTATTTCATTTCGGATCGCATCATTTAAGAATCGAATGAATTCTAATTGCGCTTCAAAAATTTCAGTTAAATTATCAATTAATTTTTCTGAAGTCCAAAAAGAATCATCAACACGGTGAGTTACAGCGTAGTGTTTGTTTTTCAACAATTCAATATCGGGAAAATCTTTTGAAAAATCCCTGGGTGCTGACTTTAATTTTTCGCCGTAAATGTCACTGAAATATTTTTTAAATAACACACTATTTATGATCCCTTTATATTCTACAACATTCCCATAAATTTTCGTTCTAATCGCTCGTAAGTATTTTGACTCGGGCATATAAACACCGCCGCCAACAAACGACTCGCCAGGTTGAAGATGAACATAATACCCGGCAAAAGGACTTTTTCGCCCGCCCTTTGATATGAATGCGCCAAAGTTTATTTTATAAGGTGATTTGTTTTTAGAAAATCTCACATCCCTGAAAATTCTGAATGTGCATTCTTTTGCACTTACTACATCTATTTCCGGATCTATTTTTCTAGCAGTTGGAATGAGGATATTTACAAATTCTTCAAATTCATTTTTGGCGTCATTATATAAATCTTTATTTGTATTAAACCAGTTCCTGTTATTATTTTCTCTTAATTGGAAAAGAAAGTCCATTGCTATTTGTAAATTCATCTCAATTACCTTTATTGCTGTAACAAATTGATTTCATGTTCTTTTCTATTTTAAATTCCTGAAAAAATGATCTGGCTTCCTTATACCGTATCTCTTTTATATCTTCTTCAGCAGGAATAAGAAATTTGAGCAAACTTAGCGCATTACTAATTTTTTCGTTCTCTTTTGCATTCATAAGCATTGCAATTATAAAAAAGTCAAAATAATTAAAGTCAAAATTATTAGAAACAAACTAATTATTTTGACTACAATCATTTTGACAAAATTTGAATTTTGATGATCTATTTACTTTCCCTGCAACAAAAACCGCATATTTATCTTATCAATCGTCGTAAATAATCGCATCGGCGAAAATATTTTAAACAGCACATCGATGCCCCTGCTTCTCAACCAGGAACCATTGCGCATTGTTTGTTGATCTAATTTTTCATCTTTTTGCAGACTACCCAATACAAGGCCAGGTTTTCTGTAAGTACTCAAAAATTTAATTTCTTCATGAATAGTCTGCGGCGTGGCAGAAGCAAAAACAATGACATCACTTTTTACCATCAGGTCACTAAAATTTTGTGCTTTAGTTTGGGATATCTCCACATCATAATAACAATTTTTTGTCAGTTTTGTTTTTAGTCCTTCCACCCAATCTGTGTCATCGCTGTTGTTGATTATTAAAACTTTTGTAGTGTCGACAACATCCCTAAAAAGTTCAACAAAGGATTTTTTCAATCCATTTTCACCTTCATAGCCTTCTTTGATTTTGGATTTATTTTGGGTACAAATTTCAGAAAGATTCCTGGTAATCTCAACGATTTCTGCTTCGACTTCTGATGGATTTACTTTTGCTAACTGATCAACTTTTGTTTTTAAAGATGTGCAATGTTCATTCCCGAGCAATTCGGACATTTGTTTCAATGCTTCCGATAGATAATTTATGTAAGTTTTAAAAATTGATTCTGCTTGAGAAGGGATATTCTGACCTGCATAACGACCGTAGTAATATGGTACTGGTAAAGCGCGGACAATTAGTGTGGGAATACCTTTAATCAAGTTGGGTTTATTGATCATATTTTTCTCCTGAATACTGGTTGCTGGATGCTGGTTACTGGATAACTGGATATTGGCTGCTCGATACTCGATCCCTTCATATCTTGTATCCAGAATCACGTTTCCAGAAACAAGCATCCGGACACACACAATTTATTTAAAAAACGTCTTTATACTAAAAGCAGTAAGTAAATGAACATTCACCACCTCTTACAACTCACAAATAACAACTCACCAACTAATACATCCTGAAATCATGGCTCTCAACGTAGTCTTCAATCAAATACCAGAAATCTTCCACATCAAGCGTCATAATGACAAGGTCTCTTCTTCTGCCTCGTACATCTGTAATGTGTTTTTTTAGTGTTGCTTCTTTGCGAAAGCCCAGTCTTTCAAACGCAGCGATTGCTGATTCCTGGGTATCTGCCATTTCAGCCTGAAGTTTAAAAACTTTTGCTTTTAAAGCGCGAAAAAATAATTCACGGACAAAAATAGTTGCCAGCCCTTTCCTTTGGTATTCCGGATCGATTACAACCCTGACTTCACCAACATTGCGCATCCAGCCAAACGTTGGTCTGAAAAGTGTGCCAACACCAACAACCTTATTGTCATACATCGCGAGAATTGGAAAAACGTGATTATAATCCAGGTTACCAAATCGCTGCTCGAGATTTTTCCTATCTGTAACATCCACACGTAGATACAACCGGTCAGATTCCGGCACAGCTTGATAAAATTTTATCAACGAGTCAAGATCTTTGTCTTCCATTAGTCTTAAAACAATTTTCTTTTTGTCTTTTAACGTGACAGTTTTTGGATATTCAGCCATAATGCACCTCCTGTTCGTAATTGGTTAATTCAGTACAAATCTATTCGCATAAGTATGTAGTCAGAATCGATAAAATAGAACAAATTAATTTATAACTCTTTCTTCATTTCAGGAAAAGAATATCAGCATGAATTTCAACTCAATTTACAGCAATGGATCTGATAAAGTTAATGGCAGGTTAATAATTTGTAAGGAATAATGCTTTTTGTACTTTTACCGCTTACTTTAATTATATATAAAAATTATAATAAAGTCAAGAGGAATTTTAAATTGTTAAGCAATATTATTAAGC
>JADHVV010000177.1 GCA_016783825.1 Candidatus Zhuqueibacterota bacterium
ACTCATACAACGAAAAGGCTGAGGCGAAGGCTAAGGCGGAGCAAGGTAGAAGATTAAAGCACCCTTCGGGCACAGGGATTAAGGATTTTTTTTCCTTCGCCTTCGCCTCAGCCTTTGCCTGCACTTTAGTGCGCTGGGCATTACCTGGAGGAGCAAAAGGTATGCAGAACCATGAATGATCGTGACAATAATTGGCATCTTTCTCATGGCTTGTAAAATTCAGATCAAACAAAACAGCTTTCAACAGCAAGAACGGTTTCTTTCTGACTGCCAGAGCCGCAATCACAGCAAGGCTCTGTTCCTTTAATTGCTCCTTGAATGATAGCAGCCGCACAACCAACTCCGGAATTTACAGTAATTGCTCCATCTGCACAATTGAGCGCACACGCGCCGCACTCCATGCACCAATCCTTATTTACAATTTTTGCTTTTTTGTTTTCCATCGTAAAAACAGCATGTGGGCAAACAATTGTACACATACGGCAGCCCGTACATTTCCCCAGGTCTAAATCAAGCGTTGAAACATCTTTAAGGTAGGTTAAGCCGAACATATTTTATTCCTTAATTTATTTTTTGCCATGAGGTTTTCGCTCTGCACAATTCTCTTTCATCTTCAGTGCGAAGCAAACAGTGCGAAAAAATTTTGTTTTTGGTTTCATTAATAGAAGTTGAAACAGAATCCCCGTAAACTGCTTCAGACGAGTAGCTGATTTCTATCTCGTTAAGCAAATGTGATTTATGAAAATCCAGGGGAAAACATTCCAATATCCATTCAATATACCGGACATTGTTAACGTGATCGTTAATATCTAAATCAAAATAGCCGATTTGAAAGGTTTTGAGCGTTTCCACATACTCAATGAATTTTAACCTGTCCGGTCTTTCCTGAAATACGAGTTCGCCTTCGACAGGATTAAATTCAAAATAATCTTCAAGCCTCCGGGGACGTCGTTTCTCTAAATCTATGGCGTACCATGTTGTCGTTGCAATGCCAATTAATTGTTTGTTTTGATCGAAAATTTTGAAATCCCGAAAATACGATAATCGTCCTTTTCCTGAAGGCCAGGTGTGAATGATTATTTTTTCTCCCCACCTGGGATAAGATTTCATTTTTATTTTCTGATTTACCAGCACCCAAAATAAGTTTTTCTCCATTAAATGAGAGAATCCAAATCCTAAATTTTCAGCATGGTGATAAGCAGACTCTTGCATGTATTTGCAAAGCATCGGTAGAGAAGCGTTACCTTTCACATCCATTTCATAAGAGTGTATTTTATATTCATCAGTCCAGATGTCCGTTATCTCTTTTTTTTCCATCAAGTTTTCCTTCTAATATAATATTTTTCTACCATTCCGTCATAAGATATAAAGACAAAATAATGGAAAACAAAATAATTTTTCAGTGGTCTGTTCTATTTCTGTGGCCGATTTTTCTTTGAGTTTAAACCTCATAATCGGTTACATATTATTTATTCGATCAAAAAAATCTTTTAACCATCCACAAAATAAATCCAGTTACTAAACTGATTATTTGTAATGGAACTGCATACTTCATCTCCTTTTTCACCCCTGAAAGCGATGTATATGTCGAAGCGCCGGTAAAATTCATTGCAAAGAATGAAGAAATTGGTGTCATAATGAAAAACCAACTAAATTTTTCAACCAATGAAATGGTTTGAAATTCCGGGAAAATTTGATACATTATTATATATAATGGAACCATAACGTAAAATCCTTTAGCTGCAAATGCCGGTGTTGTAAACCATGGTAATAGCAGGGGAGTGAATATTGTGCCTGCGATATATGCCGTCATTAAAGCAATTATTGAAAGTTTGCCGGTATTTAACATCATGTTTATTGAGTATCCGGATGAATTTAATCCTGACAAAACAAAAAACACCACCATCAAAATAAAAACATATTTGAATCCCTGAACGAATTCGAGAGGAGTTAATACAAGTCTATCCCAGGTATTAAACCGGACAGCGCGCATTTCATCAGAAGCTTTGTAACCGGAGTGAATGTATTCAGGAATATCTTTTGCCCTGATTGGTCCGTAAATAACTTTAAAACCGGAGATGTTTTTTACCTTGTGGGCTGATACACCGACTGCTCCTAATTGGGGAACAAGCAATTTTCGGTGATTCACTATTTTGTCCAATCCTGTTTCCTTTATCCGCTTCACCAATTCCTTTGTCCCAAAAGTTCCTTTCCCGGCAGCACACCAAACATTAATCCCTTTTGTATCCAAAACCAAAATCCATGCGTTAGTATTTTCCAATTCTTTACGCAGTGCATCAAAAGTTAATTTGTAATTTGCTGTTACCATCACCGGGGCATTTTCGCCCGGTTGTCCAACAGCGTATAAACCCGGTTCAATGGAATATTTCATCCGTCCAACATTCAACCTTACTTTTAAGGTGCCAAGTAAATCTTGGAAATTAAGAGAATTGGGCACAACAGGAATTTTGCCTTTTGGCGTATCAATGTAATCTACAATCAGCTCTTTGTACAGCATACTTTTTCAGCTCCTTCAATTGCTTTGAGCAGCAGGTTCAAATTATCGGTTATCTCCTGTTTCTTTTTATCAGGAATAGCTTCTAAAATTTTTGCCCAGAATTTTTCGCCACACTCCTTTAATTGTTCAGCCAGGTCTTTCCCTTTTTCAGTCAAACAAATATTTACTTTTCTTCTGTCCTGCTGGCTTTGATTGCGGCACACAATGTCATCTCTGACCAAAACGTCAACAATTCGCGTAAGCGTACTGATCGCCAAACCCAATTGCTGGCTCAACTCTTTCATCGTTATTATTTCACTTTTGTGAATTGCACCAATTGTGTAAGCCTGTGAAATGGTTACACCATAGCATACTTTTTCCGCGCGATCCAAGGCAATTATTTTTTGGATGCACTGACTCATAATAGCGGAAAAGGATTGGATCTGTTTATCAGCCACAATTTTTCCTTGTTTATTATTTGTATGATGCAAATATAGTAAAATACAAATAAAAAGTCAAGAGGAATTTACTGCTGTTTAATTTCCTTGCGCCCTAAAGTGCAATTATATTCAAATTATTTTTCACACGGAGACACGGAGATCACAGAGCAGACACGGAGAAAAAACTTCTCCGTGAAACTCCGTTTGCTCTGTGTCTCTGTGTGAAATAGTGAATTTAAATATTCTACAAATTTTCTAATGAAACTTTTGCAAAAAAAACAAGGATTCAACTCTTTACAGACTAACGCGACAAGTTGCTAAAAAAGGAGACTTAACTTGTAATACTATAAGTTTAAAAAAATAGTTGTTAAATTTTAGGGAAGAAATCTTTGCATATTTGTAATGTGGAAACAATGTTTAGGTTGGAGTTATTTAAAATCAGAGTTAGAAATTACGCTCATGCCAATTCCTCTGCAACCATATCATCAGACCAATGTAATTGTATCCCTGATACTGGCGGCTGACGAGCCACTTCCCGGACAATCTGTTCTGAAATTTCTGTTGCCCGGACAAAAGAAATTAATCCACGATTAGAAAGCTAATTCTTTTTCCATTTCAAAATTAACACGGAAAGGTAATTGAATATCCGAATCATGTTTTTTAAAAGACATTGAAAAATCTGTAATTGTGAAACCGACAAGGTCTTTTGTACCGGGATGAAACCGAAGGATAACGTTATCTCCATATTCAACGTAGTCAGTATATTTTGGATGTCCTTTTGTTACATAAAGCACATCAGCCTCTTGGTCATAAAACATTTTTAAATTATTATTCATAATAGTCACCTTTTTTAGGAAATTGGGTAAGTTGTAATTAGGCCACAGAAATGGAACAAGTCACAGAAAAAAAATCATAACTAACATTTCTGTGGGCTGTTCCTTTCTGTGACCTAATTATTATCTATAAATTTTTTGCTTGCTATTTTAACAATTAGCAAAATAGTTTAAAAAAATTAAGCTATTCATTATATGTTTTCAACACAAAAATACTATTCATAAAAACTGCGTGGTTTGATATTGGAATTTGGAACTTATTTGGTAATTTGGAATTTGTCTTTTGGAATTTTTTAATAATTTTTAACAAAGCTTAAAACCTAATCATCCATACCACCTTTTCAAAATCCGGCAACACAAATAAGTCATCCATGGCGAAGCCTCCTTTTTATTCCCAAAACCCCAATTTTTGTAAGGCATAAAAATTGAAGTGGATTTAAATCTGCCAACCGCATCTTGCGATCCTTCAATCCAAGCGATCAACTCTTTGACCAACGTGTCTTTTTTCAAAAAGTCAAACCGAGTCAGAACATCTGCCAGTTAAAGGGCATTGTACCAGACAAAGGGATATTTAAAAGTCCAAAATTTTTTCGACCTGCCAAAATAGTAAATTGATTTTCCATAGTCTTTGTGGAATTTAATCGGCTCATAAGCATTTTGTGCATATTCGGATTCTTTTAATCCAGGCACAAGTGAAAATACCTGCAGCGCCATTAATCCTGCCATGGGACAACCGATTTGAAATTTTTTAAACTGGCTTTCCACAAAAAAGAAATTGCAGAACCAACCTTGCTTTGTTTTCCAATGTTCTTTGAGTTTGTCAATCGATTTTTGGATCCTTTCATCTGCGTAATCCAGCAACAGCAAAGTATATGTAATGAGCGGAGAATCGCAGGGCAAAGCGTGCCACTCAGTTGCATCAGGATCAGGTTTGGGAAATCCTTCACCTTTTTGGGGCAGGATTTGCATGATGGAAAAACTGTTTTCCTTAATATGGCTTGTTGCTTTTTTAATTATCTCCTGAATTTGTTTTTCCTTTTTTTCAATTCCACACTCCGCTAACATCAAAAATTTATAGTGGGATAAATACGGCACATTATGTCGTGTAATACATTGGGGAAACCATTCGGTTGTCTCATTAATCAATGTTTGAATTTGGGGATGTTTTATTAACTCCTGGTAAGCGGCAGTAACCTCACTGGAATCTTTTGGTAGATCCAGCAAATCAACAAGCGTGCGATATTTTGTCCAGGGATTGCTTTCTAAAAGCCAGGGGATCGGATCACCATTTAATATATTTTGCCAACTCATTTTTATTTCTCCGTGTACCAATGTGTTTTCCCGGTTATAAATTGATCCAATCCTTTTTTCGCGAGTGCCTTCAAATTTTTAATGTGAGCAATGCCATGATTTACTTTTAATGTATCCAATTTTGTACATGATTCAAATTCTTCACATTCCCAGCACCCTTGCAGTTCCTTTTTCTGACAGCACTTTCTGATTTTACAAAACGGATTTCCCCCGCCTCCGCGACAAGCACTTTTGCATCTTAATTTTACAAATGCGCCCAAAACTTCATAACACTGTTGGTAATTTTCAAATTCTTTAAAAGGAATTCCTGCAACAGTTTTTTCCATTTTTGCTGCTCTTAATTCCTTGCGCAAGTCTCTTGCCATATCAGCTATTTTTCCTTGATAGGCGAAACAGGCTGCACAATACAGACCACAGTAAGCGACAAGGTTTTTATCTTCACACATTTTTTACTCCTATTAAATTATTTACTAAATACCTTTCCCACAGGACAACCGATTTCTTTTTATTAGATTGCTGATGCATCATTTTCGTTTGTTTTCACTGCACTTCCCGGACACACTTCTCTCATGACACATTTTGAGCAGCCATGTTTTCTAATGGGAAAAGACAAAACATTAAGAGCAATAAATAAAATCAAAAACGCCCAATAAGCTGTATCGGCTGAATTTATGAATGCGTAGATCAGCGAAAGGATCAAAACAATGGGTGGCGTAATAATGTAAAAAAGGCTGAGTTTCATGCCAACATTGGGATCTCCACTGTCCTGTTCAAACAGGGCAGAAGAAATTTTCCCCCATCCCAAATGGCAGCGCTTATCATAATAATAGCAGCCGCTGCAATTGTGTTTTTTTAAAAGGACTTGAATTATTAGAACCAATACGATCCAAATTATGGTGAGCATTGGCAAATTAAACAAAATCCATACAGGCCAAAAAAGATAACCGGCAATTACCCAGGTCGCTAATAACAACAGGTTCTCTCCGATTACACTGAAAATCGGAAATAATTCAACTCCTTCAACATTTTTTGATTTGTAGCAGCGGTACATTTTTTTAGTTCCTCCCAATAAATTATAATAGTATTTGATTGTTGATAACACTCTTTTCAATGTAACAGATATAATAACAACTTTGAGTAATAATGAAATCAACTTCTTTTCCGGTAACAGATCGAAAATAATAAATCATTGGAAGTTGCTTGCTCCACGTTTTTTGCTTTTGTAATTCTTGCTTAACCAAACTTTCCAACGGTGGAGATACATTATTTTTAACCATTTGTTGTTAGATAATTTAACAGTTGATGTTAAATTATCATATTTTGTGATATAAGTCAAGGAGAATTTTAAAATGATTTATTTTTTAAATGTTTGTTTAGCTGGTGTTCAATCACGGATTATCCCTGGAATTTTTAATTATTACTTTAGATTTACAGGAATTGATACTTTTCAAAATAATCACTAAAATCTGTTACAAAACAAAATCCAAATTGTCTTAACTAATAAACATGCTAAACAAACCCGACTCTTTGATTGAAATCCATAAAAAAAACCCTGCCATTTTGTTTTAAATTGCAGGGATTTTTTAACTTTCATAAAGTTAAAGTGTACTCCACCTATCAGGTGGAGTACACTTGCACTGGTCTTTAGAATTATTTCATCAAAATCATCTTACTCGTTTGGCGGTAACCTGTACCACCATTGACGGGATCAACAACCTTCATTTGATAAAAATAAACACCACTGCTCACCGGAATTCCTTTGCCACTTCTACCATCCCAATTAATCCGGTGATTCCCGGCGCTTTTTTCTTCGGAAATCAACGTTCGGACTAATTTACCGTTGATATTGTAAATGGAAATTTCCACACGTCCGGCTTTGGGGGTGCCATATTCAATGGTCGTTTCCGGGTTGAATGGATTGGGATAATTTTGTGATAAAAAGTATTCATTAGGAACAGTATATTTTTTGATATCGATTGAAGTTAATCCGAGAAAAATCGGGCCGTAAAATTCATTGCTGCCGTCGAGAAAAACAGCCTGCAATTTGTAATAATAATCCCCTGCTTGTTCCGGTTTATCCACGTAATTGTATGTAGCGCCGGATGTAGCATTTCCCTGTGCCGGTATCAAAAATTCATTCAGTTTGCTGTAATCGCCTGTTTCATCCTGGCTGCGATAAATGTTGAATCCGGCAACATTGGGCTCGCTCGCCGTTTCCCAATTTAGTAAAACGCTATTCTGCTCCGCAGTTGCTTCAAAGGATGAGAGTGATATAAATGTTGCTTGCATATGCTTTAATGGAAAATTATTATTAAAAACATACGGATCCCCCGGCTCCAGGTTGAACTGCAGGTAAAATTGAGTGCACGAATTAGAGGTGAGATAGCCGCTACTTCCATTTTCACCATTTCCAAGTACGCGCGGATTTGGCCCATTGGTCGGGTCCAATGCACCGGCTGAAACCAAACAGGTCGTGCTCCAAATATATCCGGGTGGAATCGTTACCACCATTGTATAAATGCCTGCTGTGCCATCTGTAATAAACTGGTAGTAACCACTGGAGCCATTTTGTAGAATGGTAATAACGCCCGGGCCAACAACCTGAATCAGTCCGCCTGCTACTATCCTTGCATCAGCCTCATTATAAAAATACCCGGTGGGATCATAGTCCTGGTAATCGGAATTACCATCACCATCCCGGTCGCCAAGTCCTTCGATACCGTCAGTTGCACCATCACCATCCGAATCATTGGAAGGAGCGGTAGTAAAAGCCTTGTCTGCACCATTACTCGTGCCCACGCTATTCACACCCATCACGCGGTAATGATATGTTGTGCTGGGCAATAGTCCTGTAAGGGGAGTTGCAATTGCCTGGCTGGAAGAACCGTTGACTGTATTTGGGTTCCCATTAACTGTTTTTCCGTAACCGGCAGTTTGTCCGTATTCAAACGTAACAGTAGTAGTCGCGTTATTGGCGTTCACGGTGCCGTTTAATGTCGCGTTACTGGCGCCCACACCACTGGCTGCATTAGTAGTAACTGTTGGCTTGGCAGCGCCGGTAAAAAATGTTTTATCCGCACCATAGGTGGTTCCAGAACCGTTTTGCGCCACGACTCGATAATGATAGGTTGTTGTGCTATTAAGTCCGGCTATCGCTTTGCTAACAGGTGTAAAAGAATTCCCGGTAACAGGGCTTTGAGTCGCCGTTACTGTCGTACCATATCCCGTTGTTAAACCATACTCAAAGGTTACGATCGTATTATCATTTTGGGCTTGAACCGTACCATTGAGTGTTGCGCCGCTGCTGCTAACCGCGGTTGCTGCATCAGTGGTGGCTGTTGGTGGAGTGCTTCCCGTAGTAAACGTCATGTCAGCGCCATAAACCGTATTACCCGGATTTTCTGCCTTGACACGGTAATGGTAAGTTGTATTGGGCTGCAAAGCAGATAGCGAATTACTAACCGCAGTCGCTGTGCTGCCACCAACCGGATTCTGATCAGCAATTGCAATTTTACTGTAGTTGGTATCCAGACCATATTCGAAAGTTACGGCTGTGTTGGTACCATTTGCATTAACCGTCCCATTCAGTGTGGCAGTAGTTGCGCCTACTGCCGAAGCTGCATCGGTTACAGCCGTTGGAGCAATAGCTGCACTTGCTGTTTGAAAGGTCATCTGTTCACCGTAGGTAGTTAACGAAGGATCATGATCGCTTATAATATACACCCGGTAATAATAAGTAGTGTTAGGTGTCAGTCCTGTCAAATTACTGCTTACATCCCAATTTTTATTTCCCGCGGGTAATACAAATGGATTAGCTAGCGTAGAAAAACTGTAGGGCGGAGATGGGGTGGTGGAATCATACTGAAAACCAACAACTGCTCCAACATCGGTGTTCGGGTTTACCACACCGTTTAGGGTGGCAGATGTTACGCCCACATTCGTTGCAGCCGCTGTTTGCGCGGAAGGACCGACACCAGTAGTAAACGTCATATCTCGAACGTAACCACAGTGTTGCTATTATTCGCATTAATAGTGCCATTTAGTGTGGCACCGGTTGCGGTTATCCCCGAAGCTGCATTGGTTGTGGCAGTGGGTGGAACAGTGCCTGTAGTAAAGATCATATCAGCGCCATAACTAGTACCGCCCCCGTTTGTCGCTACAGCACGGTAATGATAAGTAACACCGTTTGTCAAACCGGTAATGGCTTTGCTCACTGCCGTATTAACGCTTCCGGCTACAGGGCTCTGGTCTGCTGTAACTGTGGTTCCATAGTTAGTATCAAGCCCGTACTCGAAAGTAACCGTGGTGGAAGTGCCATTCCCATTCACCGTACCGTTTAATGTGGCGCCGGTTGTGGTTACTGATGAAGCTGGTACAGTGGTAGCGGTGGGAGCAGACGGCAACGTGGTGAAAGTCATATCTGCGCCGTTAGTAGTGCCATGTAAATTGGTGGCACTTACCCGGTAGTGATAAGTGGTGTTAGGTAAAAACGAACCGAATGTTGCGCTCACGGCTGTATTTGAAGCGCCTGAAACAGGGTTGGGATTTCCCAGCAAAATACTGCCATAACTGGTATCTAAGCCATACTGAAAGGTAACCACCGTGGAAGCGCCATTTGCATTGACCGTTCCATTTAGTGTTGCGGTGGATGAACCAATAGTGGTGGCAGCATTTGTGGTGGCTGTGGGGGCTGATCCCCATCGCCGTCAACCTATGTGTCGTTAGTTGAGAATTATTAAATACTTTGATCTCAGAACAAGGATTAACGATTTATGACCTGCGAAGGTGAAACTTTCAATGAAAATATGTAAATGTTCAGCTAAATACAATTCTGGAAATATAGAACGATAAAAAATATTTCGCAAAATAATTAATAGCAAAATGATGATTTCTATTTT
>JADHVV010000178.1 GCA_016783825.1 Candidatus Zhuqueibacterota bacterium
GCATCCATTCCCGGATACCAGATAAAGTCATTGATATTATCATCAAGATCGCACTGAAAAATGGGTTTGAGGTACATCGGCGTGCCAAATCCGTCCGTGATGATTTCAGCATCCGACATCTTTTTATCAGTTGCCCTGTATAGTTTATATCCTTCAAAATCGTTAATATTTTCAACAAATGGATCACGGGTCAACAAATCTGCAGCCCTGTCCCAGCTTAAATAGACTTTGCCATCTCCTGCTGTGGCTTTGAGTGTTGGCATTTCCGGGGGTTGTGCAAAGCGGTAATCCGATTCATAAATAATTTGGACAACTTCTTTTTTTCGAAACAAAGAAGGTGCTGAATGGTCAGCCGAATTAAGACCGGACAAAGCATCATACGCATGAAGTATCGCCATGGAAATTCTTTCCGTCCTTCCTTTATATAAGGGAAACGGACCGGAGCCAAAGGTCTCGATTAAATTGCTTGGCGTTTCATAATATTCTTTGAGATAATTTGAAGCCACTAAATCAAACATTTCTTTATCATTTTGCCAATGGAATGGACGGCGATTATGAGAGGGCAACATGCGGAATGCAACTAATCCCAACATATCGGATTCAGAAACATCTGTCGCCGCAAAATTTGGTTCACATCCCAGACCTTCAATAAAATCCGGTTTGTGATTGCACTCACCATCATCCGGGCCAGTATAATTTATATCGCCAGGGCTTACACCGTCCAAACCGACATCATCTCCTGCAAATTCAGTAACCTGGTAAATACCATCGTTGTTCGCATCAATGCCATCTTGCCAATCCTGGTCTTCATCCGCGTCCCAATGGTCATGCAGGTCTGCTTCTTTTAAATTATAAAAATCTAAAAACCTACTCAAATCGGTAATACCGTCGAGAGGGCCTACTTTAGCGGTTGCTGTGTTGTCTCTCTTCTCATCGATAATTCCGTCTTCATCATTATCAATTCCATCAAACGGCAATCCCGGACTCTCCAAAAATGCAAAGCCCATAATTCCCGTTGGTAAACCGCCTAAACCAATTCCATCAATATCCCACGAATATGCCATGTCAACTTTTGTGTCGAAGAAACCGATTTCATCATCCGAATCCAAACCGATCTGGTTATCAACCCAATAACCAAAACCGACCTCCGGCAAAGTATAATCGGAAATATTTGATATGTTGTATTCCCAGAAAATTGCATCCCTGGATTGGGGATTATTCCACTGAAAGCCCCTCGTTTCAATTCGCAATCCGGTTCCGCCCCATGGTTTGCCATATTGAATTGAAACGTCATGGCGCAAATCACCAATATATTTTCCCGGTCGGGGATAATATTTGACCGTGTCATCTTCACCAAGATATTCCTGATCCTGGGCATCATTAACCACAAAAAATGTTTCCATGTCTGCGTAGGTTACACCCCGTCCGAAACGACCGTTCCATTCTCCGGGCCACTTGGTACTCATTCCCCTTGCCGGCCATACACTAGGCCAGGATTCGGGTCTGTCGCTCATTGCAGGATATTCGCTATTCACATTAAAATATCCAAATACCGGGTACATTTTCCATTTTATTGTTCCGGTGGGATCGCTCTCATTAAATTCACGGTAACTGGTCTCCAAAAAATAGAGCGTGTCCAGGTCTGTCCTGCTTTGATAAATAGCAGGATCGGTAACAGGAATGGTATCATTTTCCAGATAAACTCGTGCCCCGATCATCAATGCCACGCCATCGAGCATTTTAACACCCTGATAATTATTAGGCCATTTTGAGACGTCTCTCCTTGGCCAATCGGAAAGCTCGGTTGTATTACGAAAGTATAAAAAGACACGATTACCAGTCATGAATCCCTCACGTTCCGCAGCTAAATCTCCGGCTGGGTCTTCGGGGCCTTCGTACGGTCTTCCCTGGGCAAATAGTCCAGCGCTCACTAAAAAGGTAAGCAGGAGAATAGTAAAGGTTATTTTTTGGTTTTTGTTTTTCATGGAAACCTCGTTTAAAATTCATGTTTGGATAATATTTTTTATGACAAAATAATGGACGACAAAATAATCCCATCCCCGCTCCCACTTTCATTAATATTTTATCAGCTATTTTATGACACTATGAGTAGCAAAAAATACTGAAATAACAATTTTTAAAATGGCTGGGGGAGGGTGGATTATTTTGTCGACTATTATTTTGTCAATTTTTCATTTAATTCGAAAACAAGAAAAAACCATAAACGTACTTTTTGGTCACAGAGCACCTAATCATTTTTTTGCAGGTAGAACAAGATGGCATCTTGTCCTACTCTCTTCCAACCCACAAAAATTGTCTTTTTTTGACCGGTAACACCAACTCATTGTCCTGAATCTGAATCGGTTTCCCGGTCAGTTTATTAATATAATTTAATCCCTTTTCTTTTCCAACATATTTTTCAAGATTCAATTTGGTTTTTACATCATGGTCGTTAAAATTACAAACCACAAACTCATCTGCGAATAAATGAAGTGAGATTCGTCCTTCAGCTTTGAATGAAATTTTCAATGGTTCAAGAAATGAATCCCGAACAACATTCAGCCATTCATGGGGCAATTGGAGCCAGGGAATTTGTTTAGGCGCTAATAGCACTTCATTGATCGCTTTAAAATCGGCCTCGGTAAAAGTGTGAACATTTAAAACAAACACTTTGCCACCAGATGGGTGTTCTTTCTTTGTTAAAAATGGCAATCCTTTTCTTCCATTTTCACCAACAAGCAACAATTGAGCGCCTGAAGCATACATTTTTGCAGGCAGGTAAACCGGATTTTGAAGAGGGATTTTCGTATTTTCCCAAATAATATTCTTTATCTGTGTTTCTCCCCCATACTCCATTGACTGTATTCCAGCTAATTTTAGCAATTGTTCATCATTTGACAATGCTTTAATCAGACCTGGTGTGATTACAATTGTTTTCCCATTTGAAATTGAAGTCTCCATTTTTTCAATTAGATTTTTATCTATTGCAGCTTGTGAAGGCAGGAAAATAACATCCGCATTTTCAGGATATTGGCTCGTTGGCAATAATGGCACACCAATCATTCCCATATAATCGAAGATGTAATATTCACTTTCATTATCACTATGCGGTGGTTTATACCCGTAAATTCCTTTTACAGGTTGTTGCGCAACCATTTTAGCAAGTTCAACTAAACTTGAAAATTGTCTCCTTAAAAAATGATGCCCCCTATGTCCATTCATAAGATCGTAATAATTGAATAACACAATCTCCTTTGCGCCGGCGAGAATTGTTTGATAAGCCTGGTTGATAAAATCGAACTCATTGCAATCAATATGATCAAACCAGGCGCCGGCGACTTTTCCGTTTGAACAGGAATTCAGCCAACGAAAATTCACAAATCCTTCGTACGGTTGTACAAATCCCATGCGTTGCGTGATTGGGCCGCGGGTTTCAGTACCAACCCAGACTTTATCGTACAACTTGGGTTCCCGAACAACGTCATAGCCAAACTTATGAAACCGGTCATACCATTGCGGATATTTAATGATGATCGTAACATCCGGATTTTCTTCCCGGGCAGTTTTGATGAACAAATTTTCAGACAAATCAGTCATTAAATCCATCCGGTATTGTGACCAACTTTTATCACCTCGAGCATTGTTTGACATGTCACTGGTATCTGCCGAACACAAAAAATCATCGATGATCATCTCATCAAAAACGCACGCTGTTAAACGGACAACTTTTTCCAAATCCTGCTGTGTTTTGGGATGCTGATAATTGAACCATCCCAATTGTCCTTCCTGCCTGGCGCCAAAATCTTTACCGGGAACAGTCGCAATACCACCGACAACATCAATTTCATTTTGTATGAAAAAGTCCCGGATAGTCACCAGCAGTTTTTCATCAGCAATTGTAGCACCGCGATACGTTTCAATAAAAACTTTGGTGATCCCTAAACTTTTAATTACAGAGAGCGCCTCCCTCCTGCCATCCGTATCGTTGAGATGAGTTTTGACAGCGCCAACAGTAATGTAAGTGCCAAAGCGCAAATCATTTTTATGAGTTTGCGCATAATTAAACAAATCATCACCTGGTTTTTGTCCGCAAAAAAGAATGAATATACTGACAATAAGAAAACTCAAAACGATCAAGTTGAATAAGATATGAGTACTTTTCATATTTTTCCTTTTCCTTAATGTAATTGATGAGTGCATTTTTATTAACTTTATTTTAAACGCGGCGATTTTAATAGATAGTATAATTCTACTTTGTCACATTACAAACTATGTCACTCCCGAACGCTTTTATCGGGAGTCCATTGCCAAGCTTTTATGGATTCCCGCTAAAAACATGCGGGAATGACACACGAGTGAAACTCAAAATCATAATTTCATGCTGATTTTTCTAATCTGACAAAGTACAAATAATCACAAGGGATTAAAATGATAGTGAGATGTATATTGGTGGTGGGTGGATTATTTTGTCGTCCATTATTTTGTCTTTCAATCTTTTTATCTGAAAACTTGGCAACAAAGCTTAAAATATGGTTTAGCAGAACAGAGTACCAAATCATAATTAGTGAATTATTAAAAATCGGATTTTGTGAAACATTTACTGGCAGAAATTTAAACCGATGCAATCGCTTTAAGCGATAGCATCGGTATGTATATTTTTTACTCCCAAATCGCCAATCGAAATCCAATATTCCTATTTGCAGATTTAGGCTCTAACTTCGTTCGGCTAACCGTACGCAAACTACGTGAAATACTTTTCCAACTGCCCCCCCTGACAACGCGCATTTCTCCGCTGCCAGGCCCAACCGGATCCATAAATGTTCCGGTTTCATAATCGCCGTACCAATCCAAACACCACTCCCAAACATTACCAGCCAGATCGTAACATCCTTCCGCGCTTTTGCCATTTTCAAACGATGCAACCGGAGCAGCGTAAATAAATCCATCCTTTTCACCGTTATCGTCCCAATTGGCATAGGTTTCCTGCCAATCATTGCCCCAGGGATATTTCCTTCCGACTCCTGCTCCACGGGCGGCGCGTTCCCATTGGGCTTCTGTTGGGAGTTGGTATGAAGTCCCGGTAATCTGACTTAACCACTTACAATAAGCAAAAGCCTCATACCAGGTTATTCCCACGACCGGTGAGGTAGCTTGATTTGAAACAGAGCAGGTATCCCAAGGTGCGTTGCTGTTACTCCAAAATCGAGGTTGATAAAAATTATTGTTCGTAATTTCATTCCAGCCGGCTTCTTTGCTATCACTGCCATCGGTTATTAACCAATAATCTTTATTACTGTATCCACCAACCAAAACAAAATTATAAAATTCTTCATTGCTTACTTCATACTTTCCCATATGAAATGCGCTCAAAGTAACATCATGTACTGGTAGTTCAACACTCAAGCCATCTCCCCAGCTATCACCCATTGTAAAAGAACCGCCTGTGATTGGCGCCATTTCAGGATTTGTTATTTCGATATTTTTTGAGCTAATTGTTACAGGAACATCGATTGAACTATTCAGTGCATCTGTCAAACGAAGCATTAGATCAGAATTTAATGACATTTCTGCTGTGCCGGAAAATTTTGCTGAATACGTACCGTTGTATTTTTCTACAGAGAATTGAATACCCGATGGCACAGTCCCCGAAATTAATTCCCAACTACAATTTTTCTTTCCTCCGATGGGTTGGATGTAATATTCGGATTTAACTAATACAGTATTCCCGCTATATTGGAGCATTGGGAAAAATAATTTCTGACCATCACGCAGACTTGAATAATCCACTCCCAGGTTATAAAATGTAATTTTTACATCTTTGGAAATTGTAGTAAAAAATAGCGGCCCGTTGGCATCCGATGTTATTTTCACAGATCCGAGGTATTCACCAGGCTCTGGTAATTGAGTCGGGTCAATCGTAATTGTCATGGAATCAGGTGTATCAACACCCGTATGCCCGGTATCCGGACTCACAGAAATCCAGGCGATTGTTGGCGTTGCTTTCCAGTCGAGAAATCCGTTTCGGGAATTGGAGATGGCAATTTTCTGCTGTGTTTCTTTCAATCCATATTCCAGGGCGGTTTTTGAAACTTTCAGGCTTGGCTGTTCCGATTGAAAGATCACTCCAATTTCGGCGGAATTTTCATTTGATGAAACTACAATTTTTTCTCTATACTCCACAATCGTGTCCAATAAACTTCTCTCGTATTTAACAGAAAATGTGTCTTTGATGCCTGCTGTTAAATTCCCATCCTGTTTGGTATAAATCAACCAGTCGGGAGTAGATTGTATTTTCCAGGAGAGATCCTCATTTCCCATATTCAAAACCGTTATAACTTTCATGCTATCATCCTTTGTGAACCTTATTTCAGTGGGAGAGAGTTCTAAAAGCGCACCAGTTTTCTCCAGTTTTGTTGAGCATTGGAAATAAAGCAAACAAATCAAAATAGCACAAACTACAAAGGATAATTTGTTTTTCATTTTTAGTACCTCGTTAAAAAATTATTTCCCACAGCAATTTTTATATTTTTTTCCGCTTCCACAGGGACAGGGTTGATTCCTGCCGGTTTTATTTTCGCCTGTAATTGATAATTTCGGATGGGGCTGGTTTTTAAATGTAGCATCATCTTCCAATGGTAAGTCAAATTCATCATACTCATCAAAATCGTCATCGTCATCTTCATCATAATACTCGTCTTCATAATCATCCCATTGGTCAGTCTCTCTTAATTCATTAAAATAATCAGTAACAGAAAACACCAGCATTGTAAACATTACTACAAAAACAACTCCCAAAATCAGTATATTTGATTGGAACAAAGTTAGTGGTAAAAATAAAAAGATAATATATCCCATCCCAAGAAAAATTCCTGTCGCCAAAGCAATTATAAATAAAACAGCAATAATCACCTGTAAAAAGCTTTTTAGTAGTCCCATAATTTACTTACCTTTCATTATTGGTTTAGATATTTTTTATGAATAAAATTATTTTGTTTTTTCTATTTTAGTACTTTCCAACCTACTTTCGAAAAATCCACACTCCCATTAGAATCAAATTCAACACCTTCAGTTTCAAGCAACAACCGTTGAATATTTTCACCATCTCCTCCGGCTCGTTGACTAATTTTTCCCTGGCTATTTATTACACGATGCCACGGTACATCGCTGCCCGACGGCAAAGCAGCCATGGCATAACCAACCATTCTTGGAGTACAGTGAGCTAGCATTGCTGCAATTTGTCCGTAATTGGCAACCTTTCCTTCCGGGATCAAACGAACGATGTCATAAATTTGTTGATAGATAGGATTCTCATTTTTGGTTTCGGTTATAAAAAATGTATCACTTATTTTTTTCAAGGTATTTTGTCTTTAATTTTTTAGATTCTATTGCATCAAAATCATTTTTTTTGTTTCTGAAAAATATTCACCCTGCAAACGATAGATATAAATTCCACCCGGCATACCATAACCATTCCACCGGGTAGAATATTCATCAGCTTGACAATACCCATCCAAGAGTGTCTCGATTTTTTCCCCAAGCAGATTGTAAATTACTAATGAGATATGACCACTTTTTTTCAGCACGAATTTTATTTCTGTAATTGGATTAAACGGATTCGGATAATTCTGGTCAAGCTTAAAAGTTTTGATTAAAGTTTTTTTTTCAGGTTCAATCACCTTGCTTGGTACCACATTTTCCAACGCTTCCTGAATTGAATAATATGCTGGTTTGGCTGTATAGTCTGCATCAAAAAGCGAAGGATAATATTCTGTTTTCCAACCATGGCCGTCATCGATATGCCAGGTATTCCAGCCGACTTTTCCAGTGCTGCGTTTTTCAAGAAGCACCTCTAAAATTGCCCGGTATGTTGCAGCTTGCTCATCAAACAGTGTTTCTGAAACTCCATTTCTCAACCACACGCTGGCTTCTGTAATATGAAATTCAAGATTATTGTTGTGCGCCCGATCAATAATCATCCTTAACCGATTTAAATTTTCAGGTGTTGCCCAACCATTGTCGATGTGCGCTTGCCAGCCAATTCCATCAACCCGAAGTCCAAGATTTCTTAAATAGTTAACTGTTTCCGCAATCAATTGCCAATCATCCATACGGCTCAAACTTCCATGGTGGTTATAAATCAACTTAATATCAGGTGCATATTGTTGTGCAATTTCAAAAGCCATTTTGATATAGAGTGGTGTTTGATTGTTATCGCTATCCACGCCGATCTTGTACCAGGGACATTCCCAATCCAAGCCGGGTTTATTATGGTGCCATTTACCGTTAACTATGGTTTCATTCACCACATCCATGTATTCAAACCCAGATTTCCCGTTATATCTTTCACAAACTGCTTTCAAAAATTCTCTCATATTGGTTTCAAGTTCTTCAGCAGTTCGGGCATCGTTCTTTGCCCAATTGGAGCATTGCGGGCTAATGGGACAATGCATTCTTAATACCTGGTTATTATCAACAATGTGCTGTACCCATTTATCCGGCTCAACAGCATTCCACGTACCCGGATCCGGATGAATTCTCCACTGTTTAAAATCATTTTCCGGTGTTACATAACTGAACTCCCGATCCATAATTTCACCGGTGTAAGTACCAAAAGCCCAGGAACCGGTTGTTGCACCGATAATAACACTTTGGTCAGAGAATTTTTCTTCAACTATGGTTCTCAATCGGCGTCCTGTTGGTTCGGAAGGTTGGGCGTGAAGTAAAAATGCCTGTATTAATTCAATAAAAATTGAAAGAAATATTATTATCTTTTTCACATTTTTTGCTTTCAACTAGAATACTCCAAAAAGGTAGAATAGGATGATAATTATTCACTTTGTTATAGTTCACCACCTTTGCTGTTCCTTTTTTTGATTTCAGAACAAAGATTAACGATTAACGATTTTAGAAGTATTGTTGATTTAATGACTTCTGTTTTTATAAATAATTCCTTCATAAATCAAAAATCGCTAATCCTTATTCGTAAATCTTTTTTTACATAACAATAACAGGGAAGTGAACTATTACTTCAATTTTTATATTTCTCTATTCCCAAACATTATTTGTCCCACCCACCCTCTCTTCTCAAATCTTCAATAATTTTCCCGGCTCTCGTTTTTAGTTCCACATAATCCGTTTTAGATACACGATTTAGTGGCATTGCTTCCGGTTCTAAAATCACCACATGAGAAGGTCGTTTAAACGATGCCATATTCATACAAGCAGTCAAAACCTCATCTGCATTCAAACTCACATCCGGTTTTTTCTCAACAAATGCCATGATACCTTCTGTTAAAATATCATGCAAAGCGCCAACGACTGCAACAGCAGCTACCTTTGGTTTCAATTCGGATGAAATAAATTCTTCAACTTCAGTTGGGAAAACATTATTGCCACCCGGTTTGATCAGAAGTTTAGATCTGCCTGCAAAGTGCAATCCATTTTCATCATAGGAACCTAAATCACCAGTATAAAGTAAACCATCTTTGGAGATGGTTTTCCGTGTATTTTCTTCATCATTTAAATATCCCAAAAATACCTGTGGACCGGAAAAACAGATATCCCCGATTTCACCTTTTGGTTTTTCGTCGCCGGCAGTGCCATCCTCATTCATTGGTTCCCGGATGGAAATCGGACAGAGCGGCATATCAAATCCAACGCTTGCTAAAATATCATCAACTGTTCCATCTAATGCTGAATAGGTGCAAAAACCGCCTATTTCCGTCAGCCCTAATCCTGTACCGAACTTTGGCGCCATTGTAGATAATTGTTCTAAAAATTGACGTGTTACTGTTTGCCCGCCATAGAGAGCAAACTTCAAAGTTGATAGATCATAATCTTTATAATTTGGCAAACGCCATTCCGTGGCAAACAAAGCCGGGATCTGACCAAATAAGGTAATTTTATATTTCTGAAT
>JADHVV010000179.1 GCA_016783825.1 Candidatus Zhuqueibacterota bacterium
CGCAGCGCGAAGAATCCTTTGAAGAAATATTCTAATCCGATGTTAATATGTGAAGTGCTTTCGAAAATTTTGACCCAATCAGATGCCACGGTAATTCCGCCCTGAAAAAGTTGCAAAGGTAATAAATATGCCAAACCCAAGCGAACTGTTTGTGGCAGTTGGATGCTTTCTTCCTTCAATTGTGTCATGTAACCGAAATTTTGTAAAACGAATCCGGCGCTCAAACCATTTATCTTTGTGCGGTATTGTAGCCCTAAATCTACTGCCACACCACTGCTGCTTTCAACATAAATTTTCTCGTACAAAAATTTAGCAGTTGCGCCAATTGATAAATTTGTATTAATCAACCTGGCATAAGACAAACCAAACATCACATCATGGGCATTAACAATTCCCAACGGTTCTGCAGTTGGTTTCACCCTTCTTTCAATTCCACCAACCGTATTGGACATAAAACTCAAACCAAAAATATTTTTCCCGACATTAAAACCGAGAGAAAAATACTCATTGGTGATATCCTGCAGCCATTCATTGTGGGTAAAGACCAACTCACTGTTCTGCAAACGCGCCAATCCCGCCGGATTCCAAAAGGTACCACTGACATCATCAACCAAAGCAGTGAACGCCTCGCCCATTCCCACTGCCCGGGCGCTGGCGCCGATTTTCAAAAATGATAATCCTGTACTTGCAGGGTTTTCTCCGGTCAAACCAATTGTTGCAGATGTTACAAAAATTATTATTACCAAAAATATTTTTATTTTCATTGTTTTTCCTTTATAAAAACACAGGTCAAGGTCGAGATCAAGGTCAAGAAAGAAGAGATACTTCTAAACCTTGATCTTGAGCAAACCCTTTACAAGATCAAGACCTCGGAAGAAATTTTTGAGCCATGGAATCAACAAAACGAAGTCGAAATTATAACACAGAAACTTTGTTATTCAGACTCTCCAACTTTTTCAAGTGCGTATTGATATACTTGGTGTGAGATTCTAAAATCACCTTCAATAATTAACCGATCAAGTTCTTCTTTTAAGTTGTTAAATTTTCCATTTTTTTTTGCCCATATTAAAATACCAACTGTTCCCAAAGGATTTAGTTGATATTTCGTCGCAATCAATCTTGCATCTTTTTCATCTATTAAAATTACATTCGTCCCAATTTCTAATGCTAAAGCTATAGCTTCTGATTCTCCTAAATCAAGGATTTCATTTAATGCGACAACCAGATTTTTATCAGAAACATTTACTATTTCTATCCAATCAGCATTTTTAACTTCAATTGAACCAGGCTCCCCCTCTCCTGCGACTACAACTTCTGTCCAAACAGCCTGTGGAATCTGAATTTCCCCAAATTTATCTTTTAAAAGCTCAAGTCTGTTAATTGATGAAAGCGAAATCAAAACAGATGAATTTGAAACAACTTTCAATCCAGGTTCTCCAAAGTTTTTAAATCTGTTTGTAAGTCTTCCAGGTCATAGTTACGCAATATATTTTCTTTTCCAAGCAGTCTGTGAAATTGCCACTTTGTTAATCCGGCTAACAACCTCGCCTTCCCAAAATTTAAAATACCTTGTTCGTATAATCTTATTGCTAATTCCTGCTTGAATCGTACATCCATTTCTTGATATGGTATTTTAGCTGACCTGGTTATGTTTTCTGGTATTTCAATGGTTATGCTACTCATTACAAATTCCAATAATGATTTTCTTTATTGATTTATTTTTCATTAATAAATTTACTAATTCTATTTTGCTTTTTCAAGTAATTTTTTCTACCGCTTGATATTTTTTATGAATCGGCACTGTTAAGGTATTTAAACAAAGGTCGAGATCGAAGTCAAGAATAAAGAGTTATTTCTCAACCTTGATCTCGACCTTAACCTAATCCTTTACCTTTGCCTATTCCTAAAAAACAACTACCCAAGAAAAAATATGCTCACTGGAAGCATCATATTTTTTTGTGACAAAAGCATACTGGATTTGTGTAACACGAGACATTAGCTCAAAATCAAATCCACCGCCAAAGGTTGGCGAGCCGTCATTTAAACCGCCTCTCAAATAAAACTTTTCCATCAGCTTTGCTTCTGTGCCAACAAAATACTTCAAATCCTGCAAATCATTTTTTTCAATATCCATTGCCAATAACAGCCATGGGAAGGGGTATCTTAATGCAAAGCCACCTCTGAATGTCTGCGGGAAACGATCAACTTTGTCGATATCTTTTTCCCACAATTTATCGGTTTTCCAACTATATTTAGCATTAATATTTTTTACTGTTAATCCGACAGTGAGATAAGGCAGCGGCTTCACCATCACGCCCAAATCTAACCCCAAGCCTGTGTCGGAAATGGTTGCATCCTTATCACCCATGTTGGGGAAACGGTTGTAAAGCACTTGCGCTGTAAACCCGATTGACAAAAAATTTGTCGGCATCACGCCAAATGACAGCGCGAAAGCATTCTCTGCATTTGAAAAATCCTGGTAGTGATTTCCGGCAAAATCCCTGCCATCAATATTTCCCACGCCGGCGTGAATCCAACTAATTGCTAATCCGCCTTTTAACGCCTTTTCACCTGTTTCTTCATCAACCTTGGGGCTGATTCCTGTCGCGAAGCCGATGTAATTAAAATTTCTATCTAACGATAAAAACCGGTACGACAGGTTAACCTGGCGCGTTTCCAGCATGGGAATTCCGGCAGGATTATAATGCGAGGCTTCTGCACCTTCAGCTAATCCCGTGAACGCGCTTCCCATTGCGTTTGCCCTGGCGCCCAATCCCATTCTTAAAAAAGCGCCGGCATAGTAACCGTCTTCGGCTTTTGTGTGATTGGTAAAGATGATGAGAAATAACAATATGATAGATATTTTCTTTTTCATGGTTTTTGATTTCCTTACGTATAAACTGAATCCTAATTTATAATAATCCTTTTCAAGCAGTCATTAATTCTAAATCGGGTTCAATCAATCTTGATTTTCTTATTGAATAATTCATGACTAAACAAAAGATTTTAACCACAAAGCTCTCCAAGTAGGCACAAAGGACACAAAGAAATAACTATTTAATAAACAGCTTTTCAATAAAAAATTTTAAGCCTCGATTATCAAATTTTTGTTTTTACAGGAAAAAAATACTTGACCTGAAGATAATTAAAAAGACAATTTTGAATAGACCATTCTTTGTGATCTTTGTGCCTCCTTCGTGCTCTTTGTGGTTAAATTATCTGCGACTTGTCACGCTGGGTTTCACATCTATAATCATTTCTCTTAATCAATTATCACAATCTTCCCCCAATATTTCCCATCACCATCCAGATCAAGCTGATAAAAATATGTGCCGTTTGCTAACAAATGGTTGTTTCCATCGCGGCAATTCCAGGCTACTGAACAATCCTGGTTGCCGGCCCAACTTCCGCCATCAATTGAAGTGATCAAATCCATGGCAAAATCAAAAATGCGAATAGTTGCATGGGTTGAGTTTTTCGTATTAAATTGAAACCGGATAAATCCATCTCCGCCAAATTGGTTAAATCGCAGCGGTGAAAAAGGATTGGGATAAGCATAAACTCTTGGTTCACTTTTCTCCCCCAGCTTCACAAAAGCGCGTAAAATTTGCCACTCTAATCCATTATTGCTGGTAATTGCCAATCCGTCTGAAGTACCAACCCAGAGCACATTATTTGGCGTAACTCCGGCAGCATAATAGTCCATTGTATAAAGTTTTTCTTTTCCGTCAGCATCAATGATTTGCGGGAAGACTTCCCAATTCTCGCCTCCATCAGGAGATTTCCATAATCCGCTGTCAGTGGCAGCATAAACCTCGTTTCCATGAAATGCGAAACCGTACGTAAACTTACCTTCAAGAAAAGTATCCCAGGTGAGACCATTATTTTCAGTTTTGGAAATTGCCCTCACTTCATCAGTTCCCTCAGCGTTGATTGTCGCTGCCCAAACAATTTGTTTCTCTTCAAATTCTTGTAAAGCGATGGCAACCACAAAGTTTCCCGAAATCGGCAAATCCTGGTTTTGATGAGTAAATTGTGTTTCCCAGATTCTTCCGGCATCATAAGAAACGTTGATACCTTCAGCAGTTCCGACCCATAACGTATCTCCAACCGCTAACAATGAAAACACCCGGTGATTCAAATATTCATCAGGATTAAAATTGTAGGCATCGGGCGGACGTACAATCCAATTTTTACCTTCCATGTCAAGCGACTTCATCAATCCGCCGCCAAAACTGGCAATCCAAATCGCTGAATCCATAATCGCAATATCGTAGGTTACATTGTCAATAACAGTCCAATCTCCACCTGGTTCAGGTTGGGGAATATGGGTCCAGGTATCACCGTAATTTGTGGAATAGGTGAGCCCACCGCCAGCAGCCACATGTTCATCCATTACGATTGTGTCAAAAGCTGTTGCTACCCAGATGACTGAATCTTTTATTGCCAATGCCGATATGCCGCCCTTGCCCAAACCTTGTTCATCAGTATAGGTTTTCCACGTCGAACCGCCGTCTTCGGTTTTAGATAAACCTTTCCCGGTGCCAAGCCAAATTGTGTTTTCATCAATGATAACAATATCGGTAATACTGTTGCTTTTTAATTCGGGTGGCGGTTCGTTCTCAAAACGAAAAGCATTTTTTGAAAGAATCTGGCTGTACGCAATTTGTACAGTAAAACTTAAAATCACAAATAATATTAATGTTTTTTTCATGCTACTCAATCACCGTTAATGTGTGAATAATATTATTACTTAATAAATCCGAATAATCCCGTGCTTGAAATTCAAAAACATAATCGCCAAGATCATTTGCAGATGTGATCCAGATTACGAGTGAAAATTTATTATCATTAGCCGTTGCATCGCCCAACTGCCCATCATCATAAAGATTAAAAGGATTGCCGGAATTAGCATACTCGCCATTTGGTTTTTTAGAATAGAAAAACACCTCTTTCACATCATTATTATGATCAGGATCGGTTGTTTCTATTGTTAGCAGAATAGATTTATCTCCCGTAGTCGGTCTATTTAATGTATCCGGGGCTGATATATTGAGGACAACCGGCGCAACACCCAATTCCATCTTCGCCCACGGAATAATCGTATAAAGGCTTTTACTCGCTTTTTGTTTGCTATCAAAAGCTGTCATATATAAATGGTAAGAACCAAACTTCCATGAAGCAAATTCCGTGGTTGTCTCAATTGAATAAATTCCATCTCCGGCTGTTTGGTCACCAGAAGAACCATCATCCACAAGTTCTCCCTCTAACGCCAGATCGGAAATAGTTGGTCCTAATACTTGAAAAGTTACTTTAGAAATATAATCATCACTATCTTCATCTTCGGCTCTCACCTGAAAAAAAAAGGGAACAATCTTATCAACATAAACAGAATCCGGTATTTGTAAGACGGCGAGTGTAGGGGCATTATTAATTACCCCTTCTTTTGCGTAAAAAGAATTTTCTAATGGATCACTTTCAAGTTCCGATTTATCAATTGCCGAAACAATTATTTGATACACCCCGGTGGGAAAATTTATATTTAAACGCTGGGAATATGTTCCGTTATTGGCGATAATATCTCCGTGTAAATCATAATCCCCATCATCAAACAAATCACCCTGAGTAAAAACATTACCCAACGAATTTAATATTTCATATTTAACTGCAGCGATATCATCTAATCCATTTTCATCGCTGACGTGAACAGACACAATGTAGCTTTGGTTAATTTGTGTGAAGATGGTGTCGGGAACAGTGAAGTTTTTTAAAACAGGCGCCACATTGGTTGGTTGTACAGGATTTTCATTTTTGCATGAAATCAAAATAATAAATAATATGGAAAGGAATAGATATTTTTTATTGAACAAGGACTTGCTCCGTGCGTCGCTAATTAATGTCAGGACTTATTAGATAAAACTTGATAGTTTTATGTTTGGAATATAGTAAAGTTCCACACTTTTTGAGGCGAGAATTGGGAATAGTACAATACTTCAAAATTTACTAAGATAAATATAGATAGTGTTCTACAATGAAAGGTCAAGGTCGAGATCAAGCTCAAGAAAAATGCTTTAGGACAGAGAAATAATTAACTTGGACAATCGATAAAATAATTTGATTGATTTTTAATAACTTAACTAATGCTACATATCTAATTTATTTATTTCACGTCCCTTAGTTTTTTTCTTGATCTCAACTCCTGTACTCGAAGAGTATTAATCTCGACCTTTGCCTCGGATTTTGCAGCTTTCCATGAAGTCCAAATTCCTTTGTCTGTTACCATAAATTCAACTTATAACACCCAACCTGGACAAGCCAGAACCATTAAGGTAACAGGGTAATTAGTTTATTGGGTAATTGGGAATTCATAATACTGATCTATTTTTTATTACCCAATTTCCTTATTACCAAATTACCTTCCAAATACTTTTTTATCATTTTCAGCTTTTTCTTGCCCATTGTGCAAGAATTTTATTGTTTAGGAACTATTTTATGAAGCAAACAAAAATCCCGAAGCTGTTTCGCATGGTTGCCGTAAATCAAAATTAAATGATGACCTTTCAACTCGGCGACATTTTCTAATTCATTTAGTGTGGTAATGACGTTTGTCCGGCATCCACCTGTTGGAGGAATTGGAGGACAGTCAACAATCTCTCCTGAATAAATCAACATTTGTGGTGTTTCATTTGGTTTTTTCACTGACAGATATTTTGCGATGGTCACTTCCTGTCCTTTTTTGAAAAGTACACGAGGAACAACTCCCCATCCTGCTTCTGCATGATTTCTTAATATTACAGGTTCAGCTGTTCCGTCCACACCGCTCATCTTTGATGCTGAAGTGCAGTGCGCGCCAAAATAGAGATTTTTTTCAGTATCAACTGATGGATTATGCTGAAAGCCCGGCTTGCCAAAAAATTCCTGGAGCAGCATCATTGTCAGAGTCGCATCCAGATCTGACTCACAACCCATGGCTATTCCTTCATCTCTTAAGTTCATGTAACCCATGCATGGTGGTACATGTTGATGCGGTCGCTTTAAACCTGGCAGACAATTCATCATCAGCGCATCAGCTTTTTGAGATTTTATTATTCCTTTTGAAACAAAGTATGTTTTCGCCGCCTCAAAAATATCATCCTTCGAAGGTTCAACAATTTCCTTCGCTCCCTGTAGGTATGATTTTGCCAGCGCTTTCACTTCATCTGTATTTTTTATTCCTTTGAAATCATCATAAAACATTTGATGGGGTACAGTGCGCACCTGTGTCCCGATTATAGGTACTATTGTTTCAACAATCTGTTTGCCATTAATGTTGACGATTCGTGCATCGCTCATCCACCTTGCCACCTTGATCATTTTCATGCCCTCTTCCACTGCATCGAGATTGTCCAATGAATTGATCATGTACACGCCCGGTCTTTTATAAATCTGCCGCACATGAGGCATCAAAAGAACACCCATCGTTGCCAAAATCACCGTCGGTAAATTTGTCTCTTCAACAATCCGGATGACTTTACCCCAATGACCTTTTTTAAATGGAATCAGCAACAAACCATCTGGCTTGGAATTTTTGATAACGTGAATAAATTTGTTTACATCTTCGTCCGTATCAAGCGAGCCTTTCTCCATATCGATGCGCATTGCCAGCTTGTCTTCCATTTTTTTAAGTCGGTTGACATATTCCTTTTGTTTGCCTTCAGCGTCAAAACTTGATCCGGGCCAGCTGTAATAACCTTCTTTTCTTAAAATTTCAGACGGCGGATAAACAAAAGCGCCTCGTACAAAGGGAACATTTTTCTTTCTCGGAATTGCTTTTTCAGGGCCAGTCGCTCCCATCAGTTCACCCGAAGCCATCGATACGGAAGCAGCGACGACCCCCATCGTTTTGATAAAATCTCTTCTGTCCATTCCAGCACCACAACACCAGTTTGAATGTTCAGTACACATAAAAAGTCCTCCTCATTTTTATTTTTGTTGAAAATTATTTGTAACTTTCAGAAGCTAAAAGTTTCTCATATAAAACCTTTTATCATTTAGCTATTCATGAAAAAGAACAGTGGACAACATTTCCTGTTTCATCATTGCCGGTCCTTTGTAGCTGACTTTCAATCCTTTACCACCACGACCCTGAAAGAAAATAACTTTAATCGGGAAAAAACCGGCTTGTAATGCAATCTGTCCGGATTTTTCAACCATGCCATGTACCTTGTCATTATCCACAATCAATTCTGAATTTATGTATAGTTGAGAGCCATCATCGGAGTTCGTATAAAAAGTATAAATTCCATCCTTTTGTGCTCTGAATAGCCCATTATAAACAAATCCAAAATTATCTTCCCGAAATCTTTGTGCCAGGTCCATTTTAAAAGCAACATCGTTTGCTTTTGGTGTTAACCGATCAAAGTTCGGCAATTTATTCCATTGAGCAGAATCGTTTTCAAAATAGTCGAAAAGAATACCTGGTTTTTTTGCAGTTATTTTTTGAGATTTACGGAGTTTTACTTTTTTATAGGTTTGTTCGCTCACACTACTTTTTGTACCATCGTCCCACAATGTTATCGCTTTGACAGTTGTCTTTTTATTTATGGCGATTGGTTTGTCATAAAGCGAGGAGTTTTGATCAGGTACACTTCCATCCATCGTGTAATGGATTTCACCGTGTTGTTTGATATTTTTAATAGTCACTTCTGCTGTCTCTATAAAAATATCATTTTCCGACACAATAACAGGCGCCAGGTACCCCAAATTAATTTTGTGTACTTCATCAGGATCCATCTTGATAATCGCCCTGTCATATGTCATCAGTCCGTTGACTTCAATTTCAACATCTGTGGTTTGTGTGTAAACGGCTGCCGATAAACCATCTACGACAAAAGGATATAATTTTTTAATCAATTCACGGTAAGCAGCAGTGAGTTCGTCTGCATCTTTGTAGCTGCGATAACCCCAATTATTTTCGTCCTGCCAGGTATGCCCCTTCACGGGTAAACCTAAACCCCCAAATTCACCTAACACAATGGCGCGGGATTCTTCCGGGTTTGGCATTGCCGGTCCGGGATATGAATGAATATCATAAACATCACCAACACCACGATCTGACCAACCGCTGGTATTAATGACTAACCTGGTTGGATCTAATGTTTTAATGTAATCGACGATCCTCGGCGTATCGTATTGCCCCCATCCCTCATTAAAAGGAACCCACAAAACAATACTGGGATGGTTACCAAAATTGTTTACTAACTGTTTTAGCTCAAATTCAAATTGATTAGCAGATTCTGTGCTGCGCTTAATATCCGGTTGATCAGGGCGGATGTATTTATCGCCACTGGGCATATCCTGCCAAACGAGCAGCCCCAATTTGTCACACCAATAGTACCAGCGATCCGGTTCAATTTTTACATGCTTCCGCGCCATATTGAATCCCAGTTTTTTCGTCACTTCAATATCATAGCGCAGTGCTTCATCGGAGGGAGCCGTGTACAATCCATCTGGCCACCAACCCTGATCCAGCGGACCGAATTGGAAAACAAATTCATTATTCAACATCAACCGGGTGAAGCCGTTTTCATCTTTGCCTAACGCAATTTTTCTCATTCCAAAATAGCTGTTGATTTCATCCAGTTTATTGCCCTTTTCATCCTGTAAAATCACAATTAGATCATAGAGGAACGGCGAGTCAGGCGACCACAGTTTTGGATTTTTTAACGGGATGAAAGCTGTTTTACCAGCCTGCGTTATAAGCTCTTTAATCGTTTTCCCATCTGCTTTCACCTGGAGTAAAATATTAAAATCAGCAGCCGGCGCTGATGTTATGGTTGTTAAATTCACAATTCCAGCATCAATGTCAGGGACAATTTTGATGGATTTAATATTCGCTTTATTAACCGGTTCTATCCAAACGGTCTGCC
>JADHVV010000180.1 GCA_016783825.1 Candidatus Zhuqueibacterota bacterium
AATAATGTTCATGTCAATATGTCATTGCGAGGAGCGAAGCGACGAAGCAATCTCATTTATTTTACAAGCGTTAGAGATTGCTTCGCTACCGCTCGCAATGACATCGTATTGCCATGGTATTTAGGAAACGTTCTACTAGAATTCATTACTCCCTCATTCCAATACTCCATATATACCAAACATCGACAAAAAAAATATCATTAGTGGTTATAATCCCAAAAACCCTTTAACTCCTGTCAACGCTTTATCAATTCTAAATAATATTTCCCCTGCTAAAGTACGATCAATGGTTAGCGGAGGCAATAGCTGCGCCACGCGCGGATCATTGGCAGCATAAACAGATAGAAGACCGGCATCAAAAGCAGCTTTTGTGAATATTGGTCCACAATGCTCATTTACCATCTCAATCCCCATCATCAACCCTGATTGCCGCAGACCCACCAGGATTTGCGGGTGTTTAGCCTTTAGTTCTTCAAATCCTTCTGAAAAAACGATGGCAGTTTCCTCAACATTTTTTAGAAATTCAAGGTTGGAAGAAATTTCCAATACCTTTAAGGCTACCGGGCAGCCAACTTCAGCGCCGCCAAAAGTTGAAACATGAATGAACGGATCTTCATGAAAAACCGACTCATATTTATCTTTGAAACAAGTGGCAGCCATGGGATAAATTCCCCCGGAAAGTCCTTTGCCGATAACCATCATATCCGGTTCAACATCAAAATGTTCAATTGCCCAGAGCTTGCCTGTTCTTCCCAAGCCGGATTGAACTTCGTCGATAATCAAAATAATTTCTTTTTCACTGCAGAGCTTTCTCACATTTAATAAATATTCTTTACCCGGAATTGATATGCCACAAGTAGCAGGAATTGTTTCCAGCAGGACTGCGGCGACGTTTTTTTCGACTGCCTTTTCAAATGCTTCAAAATCATTAAACGGTATTTGAAGAAATCCCGGCGCCATGACACCAAACGGCTTTCGCCACTTTTCATCACCTGCTGCCAGGGCAAAACCGGTGTGACCGTGGTATCCGCCTTTTGCGGAAATTATTTTATCCTTGCCAGTAAAAGCCCTGGCAACCTTAATGGCGAGATCGATTGCCTCACCACCGCCAACGCCAAAAACGGTGTAGGCTAAATCACCGGGAGCTAATTCAGCTAATTTCTGTGCCAGCACTGCCCGCAAATCGCTGATTAGATGATGGTTGCCAATATCAAGTTCCTGCAAACTTTGTGTCAGTGTTTTAATGATCTCCGGATTTCTGTGTCCCAGGTTAAACACACCGCCGTTACAATGGCAATCGATTACTTTTTTCTCTCCAGCCAAATCCCACAAATATGGCCCTTCCCGCTTTCCGAGAACAAAATCAATTCCAGCGGTTTTGAAAAAATTTACTTTTCCGGATGAGACGTGGTTTGCGAAGAGAGTAGTAGCGGTTTCTTTTGGATTCAATTTTGATTTCTCCCAAATTGTAATAGTTCACCTCTTTTACTGTTTTTTCTTTTGATTTCAGAACAAATTGAAAATCCCGATTTATCGGGGGATTAACGATTAACGATTTTAGAAGTAATGTTGATTTACTGATTTCTATTTTTTTATACACCACTCCTTCATAAATCAAAAATCGTTAATCGTTATTCTTAAATCTTTTTTGCATATCAATAAAAACGTAGGTGAACTATTTCCCTATATCTAATTTTGAACATAGCCAAAATTCTTTTTATAATATCTTAGCCTGTTTTTAAATTGTTTTTCCAAATATTCAATTTTTTTATCACGATAATCGTAAATTGTTTTTTCTTCATTTTCTCCTCTTTGAATTCTTCCAATATACTCATTCAAACAAACAGGAGAATAGCCACTCGCCGATTTATCAGCTTTTTCCCAGCGAGCAGCAAAGATGTCGGTTCTGCTTTTAAAAAGATTTTTGTAGATATTTATTTTTTCTTTTTGGTTGAGATTGGACATTGTTAATAATTTATTTATATTTTTTCATAAAAACCAAAAAGTCACTTGCTTTTTTGTGTAAAAATACGTTAATTTATATATAAATTGGAGTCTCTATGAATACACAAGATTTTTTTACAATTGATGATATTGCAAAAACCTTAAGAGTTACCAGACAAACGGTTGCAAAATTTATTAAAGATAAAAAGCTAAATGCAATAAAAATGAATAAAAGCTATCGTGTTCACAATGAAGATTTTGAAACTTTTATCAATCAAAATATAACTGTTGCTGAAACCAAACCGATATATTATAAAAAAAGCAGAAATTGTTTTCTGGAATATGAAAACAAAAGTGATATAAAAGAAACCTTATATTCCAGTCAAAATAGTCGTATCGAAAAAGTTGAAATTAATCACGCAAAAGAATATAACAAATTTATTTTCGGAGACAACCTGCTTGTTCTAAAACAAATATTAAATGACATCATAAACAAGGTTGACCTAATCTATATAGATCCTCCATTTGGTACCGGACAGGAATTTTCAAACATGGACAGAGACCTTGCTTATAGTGATAATTTAGTCAATCATCAATTTTTAGACTTTTTAAGGAAACGACTAATTCTGCTCAAAGAATGCCTTTCTGAAAAAGGAAGCATTTATTTACACATCGATAAAAAAATTGGTCATTATGTTAAAATAATAATGGATGAAATTTTTGGTTATGAAAATTTTTTGAATGATATAACGAGGCTAAAATGTAATCCTAAAAATTTTGCCCGCAATGCTTATGGAAATTATTCTGACATGATATTATTTTATGCTAAAAAGCGAGATTATAATATTTGGAACGAAATTAAAGAACCTTTATCAGAAAAAGAGATTGAAAAATTTTTTCAAAAAACCCATCCTAAACTCGGAAGATATACAACAAATCCTTTGCACGCCCCGGGAGAAACCTTAAACGGAGACACGGGAAAAGAATGGAACGGATTGATGCCGCCAAAAGGCAGACATTGGCGTTACAGTCGTCAAGAACTCAGCATGTTAGAACTCCAGGGTTTAGTAGAATGGTCAGAAACAGGAAATCCGAGAAAAAAAGTTTTTGCTAAAGATCATAAAGGAAAAAAAATTCAAGATGTTTGGGAATTTAAAGACAGGGGTATGTCCTATGTTTCTTACCCAACTGAAAAAAATCAAGATATGTTAAAAAGAATTATTCTTAATTCATCAAATGAAAACAGTCTTGTTCTTGACTGTTTTGCCGGATCAGGAAGCACGTTAATCATGGCTGATAAATTAAAAAGAAAATGGATTGGGATTGATAGCTCCATAAAATCTCTGGAAATAGTTAAAAAAAATTTCAAAGAGCACAATATTTTTTGTAATTATTATTCAATACTTGCTTTAGATTAGTGCGTGAATTCGTTTAAGTAATCTGATAACAATAAAGCGCTAATTATATCATACTCGGATTCTTGCACTGTAACTGCTTCTTTATCATTTATAAAATTACCTTTTGTATTAAAAACAGCCCATGGAAATCCGTCAATTATACCAATTCTGATAACATCTCCACGCTGGTTTTTGCAAAACTGCAAAACTTCCTGAACCTGTTTTCCCTGGTTGCCACCCGGTTGACCTATCCACTTCGCCTCTCCTATTATATATAAAGATTTGACCTTTACTACTAAATCAGGTCTTTTATACAAGTTTTGTCTCAACATATCGTTCATAAAAGACTTGCCTTCTTCTTCTGTTGAATCCAGAATATGAATTCCTTTCCTGGATTTTTGGAATTCAGGTAATTTTAATAAGTTAAAATTTTTTCGTATCCAATTATTAAACATTGGGCCTATTTGAGTATTCAATTTTGGCGCCGACTCAATTCTTATTACTGTCTCCTCTGCTGTCATTTCATAAAGGGTTTTAGCTATTCTTTCTATTTGTTTTGGGTTTTTTTCAAAACAACCTTGAACATTTTTTAAAATATACCAAATTGGTTCATCATAAGGAAATTTTGTTATGTCCTTCAACAACGCCAGCAAAAGACCTGTATTTCTTGACTGATGTGCCATAATTATTTTTCTCCGAATGGCTTCATCAAGGCGAACCGGAGCTGATATTTGCAATGGATAAATTTCCAAAATTTTATCAAAATAATTTGTATTATGAATAAGATCAATACTGCGCCTCACCCAGGGATTAACTTTATCAGGGTGTTTGATGCTAATTTTTCTTTTCATATGGCTCCAATATTTTAATGAGTAACAGTATAATAATGCAATCTATCTAAAAAGTCAAGAGAAATAATCAACACAAAAAATTTTCCTTGCAAAAAACCTTTGAATCTGCTATATTGATGAGTCCTTAACTACAGCAGGTACAATATTATTTATACCTCAAACTCTAACATTCAAAACTCAAAAACATGAACCTTCGCGAATACCAGGCTAAAAAAATATTTGCTGATTCCGGCATCCCTATTCCACCGGGCAATGTTGCCCGCACTCCTGAAGAAGTGGAACAAATAACCTCGCAATTAAATACTCCTGTTGTTTTAAAACCGCAACTGGGTGTTAAAAAACGAGGCAAATTGGGAGTGATTAAATTTGCAAATAATCCTTCAGAGGCGGCAACCGCAGCCGCAGAATTATTCAACATAATAGTAAAAGAAGAGCCAATAAAGATAATACTGGTCGAAGCTAAAGTCGAGATAAAACAAGAGCTCTACCTGGCAGTTACAATAGATTACAGCAAGCGCTGCCCGGTGCTAATTATCAGCAAGCGAGGCGGCGTTGATATTGAAGAATTAGCAGAAAAAGATCCCCATCAACTGCTTAAGCTGTCGATAAATATTTTAGAGGGAATAACTGAAAAAGACATCATCCTGATTAAAAAATTTGCAGGTGACGAAATTGCGCGCTTTGCTTCTGTTTTGTATGCTATCTTTAGAAAATATGACGCAGAGCTAGTAGAAATAAATCCCGTCGTAATAACAACAGAAAATAAAATTATCGCGGTGGATGCTGTTTTAAATATTAACGATGATTCTTTATTTCGGCACGCTGAAATCGCTAAGCTGCGCAAAGAATTTCAGGATACCGATCACATTGCTGAAGAAGCCAGAGCCAATAATTGGACCTACATAGATTTACCGGGTGATATCGCGATTTTGTCAAGCGGCGCCGGGTTAACCATGACCATCCTTGACCTGATAAATTTTTCCGGTGGTTCGCCGGCAAACTTTATTGATACCGCGCAAATCGATGAGGACGGCATTTATCAAGCTTTTAATTTGTTGGTAAAAGCGAAATCAGCCAAAACCATGCTAATTAATATCTTTGCCGGTCTCAACCGCTGTGATAGTCTGGCAAAAGGAATTCAAAGATATTTAAAAGATTTTCCAGTCGATATTCCTATTGTGATTCGTATGGTGGGAAATAAGGAAAAAGAAGGTCATGAAATACTTCGTGGAATCGGCATCAAGCCTTTTTCTAAATTAGAAGAAGCTGTTGAGAAAGTTGTGGAAATTTCAAAATGAGCATACTAATAAATTCACAAACTCGACTTTTAGTCCAGGGCATCACAGGAGATGCAGCCCGGTTTCATACAAAACTGATGCGGGAATATGGCACTAACATCGTCGCCGGTGTGCGCCCCGGGGCAGGTGGAACTGAAGTCGATGGCATAAAGGTATTTAATACTGTTCAAGATGTGATGGAAGGCAAACACCCCAATGCTTCAATTTTATTTGTACCGGCTAAGGTGATGAAAGGCGCTGCTTTTGAGGCATTTGAAGCCGGCATAAAAACGATTGTAATGGTATCCGAGCACATTCCGCTTCACGACACGATGGAAATTGTCACTAAAGCACAACTGGTCGGAGCGCGGATTATTGGTCCAAATACACCGGGATTAATTTCACCCGCTGAAAAATGTAAGGTAGGATTTGTGCCGTCATCTTATTACATTCCGGGGAAAGTTGGCGTTGCTTCGCGCAGCGGCACATTGACCTATGAAATAGTTTCCAGGTTAACCGAAGCCGGGATCGGACAGAGTACCTGCGTTGGTATTGGTGGTGACCCGGTTATCGGCACTCCTTTTTCTGAAATCGTGCAGTTGTTTCAAAATGATCCTGCAACTGGTGCTATTTTAATGATTGGTGAAATTGGCGGTACAATGGAAGAAGAAGCTGCGGAGTTAGTTCAAAAAGGAGAAATCACAAAACCAGTGGTCGCATATTTGGCAGGCAGGACAGCACCACCCGATAAAAAGATGGGCCATGCCGGCGCCATCATTGCCGGTGGACGAGGCACGATTGAAAGCAAGTTAGATGCTTTTGAGCGGGCGAGAATCCCGGTAGCAAAGGTGCCGGGTGAGGTTGTTGGTTTAGTTCAAGAGGTGTTTTCGTGAAACGTGAATAGCCGCGAGATTTATCTCGTGGATTGAGATCTCACTGCCATTCCTTAGGGTTTTAACCCCGAATATTTTAATAAATCGGGGTTAAAACCCCACAAAGTTGTTTCTGATATTCAGAATCCACGACCTGAAGGTCATGGCAATTCAAAAATTATCTGGAAATTGCGTTAGGTTGACGCCAATTGCCAGCCGGCGGATTCACCATGAAGTCCTTCGGATTATAATTTTCAATCACTTAAGCAAAGCTTCGTCCTGGATCCCGCCCTGTCGGGAAAGGATGATATTTCAGCAACACTATTTTGCAGAACTCTAATTGTCATTAGAAGGAAATAACAAAAGTTAAATGAAAAAATTTAAATTTGACTATATCCAAATTAGAATCGTTTTAATCTTCGTTCTACTTCTGTGCTCTACCGGATTTCCACAAAAAATTAATTCATCCGAACTAATTTGTAAAATTATAATCCAAGCTGAAAAAGAACTACCACCAAACACCCCGGTATCCATTCCAATCGATAATTATATTTCCCGCTTATCTGCTAGCAGTTTTATATTGGAAAAAATCGATAATTCTCTGCGTTTGAAAGTCCCGACACAAATTGAACCGGGCGAACAATCAAAACTCTGGTGGCTTTTACCTAAGAAAATCAACGCTGGTGAAAAGCAGGTCTTCGATCTCGTCCATGGAACGCCACAAATAGCTCCGTTGGTTCAGATAAACATGGATTCGGATGGACTGGAAATTCATTATAAAAACCGCAAAGCGCTCCGTTATCAATATGCACCGCTTAAACCGCCAACCGGAGAAAATCCGCTTTATGTCCGCAGCGGATTCATTCATCCCATCTGGTCACCGGGGGGGAAAGTGCTCACCCGTATTCAGCCCAGCGATCATATTCATCACATGGGTTTCTGGAATCCGTGGACAAAAACAGAGTATGAAGGTCGCCATATTGATTTTTGGAATTTAAAAAAAGGGCAAGGGACAGTCCGGTTTGTGAAATTCAATTCTCTTGAAACAGGTCCTGTATTTGGTGGTTTTGAAGCGCTTCAGCAACACGTGGCTTTTGATTCAACTAAAGGCGAAAAAGTGGTTTTGAATGAAACTTGGCAAATTCGCTGTTGGGCGCCATTATCGGGTAATAATAAATTCTGGATTTGGGATTTTTTTACATCACAAAGTTGCGCATCTTTAAGTCCACTAACATTGTTAAAATACCGCTACGGTGGTTTCGGGTTCAGGGGCACATCCGATTGGAATGAAAGAAACAGCGATTATTTAACATCAGAAGGGAAGACAAGAAAAGATGGCAACGGAACGCGCGCCCGCTGGTGTAATGTTTACGGAAAAACAGATAAGGGAAATGGTGGTGTACTTTTTATCAGTCACCCGGAAAATCACGAATACCCGGAGCCGATGAGAATATGGCCCCAGGGAGATGTGTTTTTTGGATATTGTCCGGTTGTTTATGCAGATTGGAATATGGTTCCAAACGAAAGTTATGTGAGAAAATACCGGGTGATTGTTTATGACGGTACAATCACAAAAGATGAAGCTGAACAATACTGGTATAATTTTATTCATTTACCGCAAATTGATGTAAAATGGTTTTCAAACAAATGAAAATGGAAGGAAAGAAAATGCGTACATTAATATTATCAATCACAATACTCGTTTTGATTATTATAGCTTGTTCATCAATAAAGCAAATCAGTGACAGCCACTTCTGGATTCCCACTGAGGAACACATAAATAAAATTTTAAACGCTGCCCCGGATAAACCTTCGGTTGAGCCAAAAGAGGAACGAACTGTGCTTGTTTTTTCCAGATCATGGGGATACAAACATCAAGTTATTCCTTATGGTAAAAAGGCGTTTGAATTAATGGGATCAAAATCAGGAGCTTATAAGGCTGTTATCAGCGATGATGTATCATTGTTTGAACCACAAAATTTGAAAAAATTCGATGCAGTGGTTTTTAATAATACGAACAATGAAATTTTTCTACCGGAAAATTTTGATTCGCTTTCGGTTGAAGAGAAAGAAAAAGCAGTGAAATACGAAACACTTCTTAAAGAGAGTTTTGTTGAATTCCTGAAAGGTGGAAAAGGATTGGCAGTGATGCACGCCGGCGTTGCTTCATTTCGGAAATGGGAAGAATTCGGCGAAATCATCGGCGCCCGGTTTGATAACCACCCCTGGAATTCCGGCTCAACTGTTACGCTAAAACCCGAAGAACCGGATCATCCTATTGTTAAGGCTTTCGAGGGCAAGCCATTTAAGGTTATCGACGAAATTTATCAAGTCAAGGCTCCATATTCGAGGGATAACTTGCGTGTTTTGCTAACTATTGATACCACCCAAACAGACATGACAGTAAAAAATATCCATCGAACTGACGGCGATTTTGCCATGAGCTGGATTAAAAAGTATGGGAACGGTAGGGTGTTTTATAACGCGCTGGGGCACGAAAGACACATCTTTTGGGATAGAGCAATTTTGCAGCATTTGCTGGATGGGATGCAATTTGTTACCGGTGATTTGGAGTGTGAAACAGTTCCGAGTAATTCGAATCTGAAACAACCTAACCTGATCAGATCAAAATCAGACAGAAAATGATCGGGGAGGAGTGTTGGATTAATGGAGTAATGGATTGATGAAACATAAACTCCATTACTCCATCACTCCTTTTTGGTTTTAATTTTTTTATTGAATTTTTGCCCATTTAACAAGTATAGATACAAATCCATTGGAAAAATATGTCTTTCTCATGTCCAAATTATGATTATGCAACTGAGTTATGTAAAAACCTCAAAGTCCCTTGTGTGCCTGGGAGACCCGGATGCGTTTTGGATGGGATGGTGATATTTTCCGAGAACACAAAGAAACGACTCAAGCCTGCAAAAAAACAAATCCGGATCAATTAACTCTTACAACGTGTCTGGATGCTTGATCCTCGTTTCTGGATACCCCCATCCCATCCAACATCAAGCGGAACGTCCGCCATCTTTTTGGGCGGACATCCAGAATCGCTAATTCGAATTCCGTCATTACATAAATTTTCAATTTTTATTGCTGTTCACTGCGCTATTCTGTTATCAGTTCAATCCTGTACAGTTACATTATATTTCATTAAGGTGTACAGACTGTGCCTGTACAGTTACCTTATTATTTTTAAAGGAAATACAGACTGTGCAAAAGTTTTCAAATATCTATCGATTGGGTGGATGGGAAGGGATTAATCACCAATAACTATTCACCAGTCACCTATGCACTGATACGACAGAAATGATGGATGGTGTTACCGAAGTTCTGTGTTATGGAACGGCTGTGGTTGTTGAACCGGTGGAAAAATCAGATCCATAAATTCGTAATAGTTCACCACCTTTGCTGTTCCCTCTTTTGATCTCAGAACAAGTTGAAAATCCCGATTTATCGGGGGATTAACGATTTGCGATTTTAGAAGTATTGTCGATTTAATGACTTCTGTTTAATATTACACCATTCCTTCATAAATCAAAAA
>JADHVV010000001.1 GCA_016783825.1 Candidatus Zhuqueibacterota bacterium
AATCAATTAAAGATTAATTATAAAAGGCTAAGGAAGGTTTAAGGTATAAAGTATAAACATATAAATATTTTTCTAAACATTCTTGTACCTTCGCCTTTTTCCTACCTTTGCCTTCGCCTTTGCCTTTGCCTGCACTTTACTGCGCTGGGATTATACTTGTTAGTTTGTATTAGTAGTTTAAATACCTAAATCAACAACAATATCCCCGAAGATTACCTGCTGAGCCAGAACTACCCCAATCCTTTTAACCCAACCACGGAAATCACATTTGCCTTACCAAAGGCTGAAAGTGTTAAGCTGTCGATTTACAACACTAACGGTCAGTTGATCCGCACCTTAGTCAACGGCTTCCGCTCAAAGGATATATTCTGGATCAGGGCAGTCGTCCCACTCACAAAGGGATAATTTTAACTTTGTACGAGCAGGGAATTGATCCAACAGAAATCACCAAACGAACCAATCACGATCTGGAATCTGTTGATAGGTATATTACAACTTACAATAGAGTAAAAGAACTCTATCGCAAGGGTTTCAGTCGTGAAGAAATTAAGAAAGTAGCAGGATCGTATTTAACAACTATCGATCAGTATTTAAGGATCGCATTACATTTTTATCCGGATATAAAAGAAAAATGGCAAGATACTACAAAAAAGTAAAATATAACCAACAGGACATTTGTCCTAATTGTAAGTAGCCCACACGGATCAAAAACCCCCACGGAAATTTTATTTTTTGTGGGGGTTTTTTGTTTGCAGGGAAATCAGTATTATGAAACTTTAGTTTGTCTTTTGAACCTTGTTTAAAATTTTATTTCACAACCAACCTGTAAAAATAAAATTTATGTTGATTTATTGGAGATATTTAATTATATTAAAAGTGATTGTTTGATTAACAACTGTAAAATAATACTGGAGTAAAACAGTTATGCTGCCCAGCTTTGAAGGTGTTTACCGTAATGGTAAAATAGAATTAATAGAAATGCCCGCCAATGTAAACGGAGAGAAACGAGTGATCGTGACTTTTCTTGAACCTCAGCACATCGACTTACAATCACGTGGCATAAACAAAAGTCACGCCGCAGAATTGCGTGCCCGGTTAGCAACATTTGCTGAAGATTGGGACAGCCCGGAGATGAAATTATATGACAATTATGAAACAACCAAATCCAAATTATAAGCGTGGCGATATCATCTTAGTGCTCTTTCCACACTCAAATTTGAGCACTGCAAAAACTCGACCTGCGCTAGTTGTTCAGGCAAACAATCTCAATACTAACCTCCCACAAGTTGTTGTAGCAATGATTACCAGCAAAATGTTCCGAGCCAATCACCCAAGTCGTGTATCAATTTTGATTTCCCAAAAACAAGGATTACAATCTGGCTTACTTAGTGACTCTGTTGTGATGACAGATAATCTTGCAACTATTTTCGAATCCGAAATAGATAGACGGATTGGTACAATTCCAATGTCTAAAGTTGATACAGCCCTGCGCCATACATTAGGACTTTTATGTCTTTGAGTAAAATAAGAGCTGTAACGTTTTAATTTATAATTCATCCAAACAGTTAATCCACACCCTAATCATTAGCTTCTACCCCGAAGATTTCCACAGCGTAATGTGGGATGCGACCGATGATTCAGGCAGGCGTGTTACGAGTGGAATGTACGTGTATGTGCTGCAAGCTGGTGAAAAGGTTTTGCAGAATAAGATGTTGCTGATGTAAGTGATTTTTGCACCTGTTACAAGCCCCCATGGAATTTTTTTAGTAAGATGTTGTTAATGAAATTTTCCCAGGTTACAATCTCCACAGAAATTTTGGTTTTTCATTCGTTGGAATTATACAATCTCATCTTCATTAACACCTGGTGAACGGTTACGAATCCAAAACTCCATCGTACACCTCACCGCAAAACATTCAAACTCACCTGTACAATATTTTTAGAAATCGTATTCCGTATCAAATCAATCCGAAAAATATTCAGCCGGTCACTGATACCAATTCCCAATTCATGGTAAATGCCGGTAGTTGTTTCAGTGGGAATGTTTAATTCTTCGGCAAACCGTTTATTTTTAGCTGAAAGAGAACTCCAGCCCAGACCATTCCAGAGTGTTAGTTTTAAAGCTTTTATTATTCCCAGCTTCATACCGAGACTGTAAAGTGCGCTACCATTTATCGAGTACTCGAGTGTGGAGGCAATCATTTTATCGCCGGTAAACGCTTTGTAATTGACACCGCGTAAATTGCCGTAATAATTTATAAAGGTTTTTCCGCCAAAATCAAACCATTTTTGCGGAGGTAACTCTCCAGATGAATAAGCACCGGACAAAAACAAATTCAAATTGCTGTGATAGGTAGGGCGAAACTTCTTTTGAAGATTGGATTTTAAAAAGCCGTAAGAAAAATCGCTGTGCAGGTATTTTGAGTTTGAAAATTCTCCGCTCAGGTCAAAATCGAAATTGTACAGGCGGTATAATAAAACCGATCTAATACCATTGAGTCGTCCCTCGATTATTCCGGGATTGGAGCGAAATTTTTCTTTGTATTTAAAAATACTGAAACGGGTGTGAATGGTGGCGTTGTCTTCATTTTGTGAAACAGCCGAGATTTTAAATGCCAGGTTATCCGTAGCGTGAAAACCAATTCCAAAATTGCTGCCGGTTTTGTAATAATAATCCCGGTAATCTCCTTTGTAAAGCAGACTGGTAAAACTATTCTTTCCGGTAGTGATCAGTTTTTTGTTTTCTTCAAAGGTGATAGCCCGGTACAAATTTCCTTCAAGGAATATTTTTTTCTTTTTATCAAGGTATTGGAGGAAGCTTGCCCCTGCTTTCCATTCTTGATCTTTAAAGCCATACCCACCAATAATTGAAAGTACCGAGTTTTTTAAAACCGGGTTGGTGACATCGATCCCATAATTCAAGCGCAAACCTTCAACGCGGTTATACGCGACATATTTACCCAAATCCTGGGCAAAACGAAAATAGGTGCCAAATTTTTGCTCTAATCCTATCCTGAAAGCCTGTTTGGCGATTGACTCCGATTCTATTAATTCAGTGAATAAGTTCTCCGCGGAAAATTTATCCTCAATCTTTTTAATGAGTTGTTCCTGTTCTTCCCGGGAGAGTTTAGATGGATATTCCACATCTGCAAATAGTTTTTTCTCCAGGGTGGAATCCGGTAAATAAATGATTTTTTTGTTTTTTATTATTGTTGAATCAGGAGACGTTGGATTAACAATGTACGACTCAAATTCAATAATTCGATTGATCTTAACACTGATACCCATTATACGAATATCAAACTCTTCCTCCAGGTTTGTGGGCAGCCAATAATTTCCATAGAGCAACGCTTTTTTGGTTTTCATTTTATGGTTCTCTGATCCGCTGACGCTTAAACTAAATCCATCTTTACGGCGATTAACAGATGACCGGACAAACGATGTCGCTTCATTAAAGAGTACATCCGAACCCACAACCTCGTTCTTATTAACATCCAATTGATAAGTTCCGTGCACGGCAGGAATATCGTTATCCTTTGGTGCAACGCTTACAGTAACAACTTTATTGTCCCCAAATCCGATCTCATTTATTTTTTCATAATAATAGAGTGAATCAGCTCCCAGCGCAAATGGATAAAACGGCCATAATTTTTCATTTGTTGAATCTTTAAAACCAATCAAAGATGGATCAAATAAATAATGAAAAGGATTGTGTATTGGGAATGTATCCTTTCCAATATTTACATTTACACTATCAGGGGCAACGATACGTTGCGCTTTGATAACCATTCGGATGGAATCCGGTTTTATCCAATATCCGTCAAAATAATATTCTTCCATGTAGGGTACTAATTTAAGATCAAATGGACCATAAGAAAAATAGACATAAGATTTGGTGTGTCCGCTGAAAAGAACACTGTCAATTGAATCATAGGAATTCTGGCTTTTAATTTGAACTTTGTGAATTAATGAATCCAAATTGGTTTGAGAAAATGCTGGAGAATTTGGTAAAAAATATAAAATGGTAACCAGGATGAAGATAGCTTTTTTATTGCAAATAAAGTTATTTAACATGTTTGATAAACCTGTTTTTAATTTATGAATACCGTGGAAGGTAATTGGGTAATAAGGTAATTTGGTAATAAGGTAATAAGGTAATATGGTAATTAGTGTCTGAATGAAAACTACCTAATTTATGATTTTTCTGTTTTTGCGAGGCGTTTTTTGCCGAAGCAATCTCTTTAAAATCAGGGGATTGCTTCGTCGCTACGCTCCTCGCAATGACTCCTGAATTTGAATAATAGGGGTTTTCGTTCAAGCACTAATTAGATAATAATCTTTTAATCAATATAATGAACTCCCAATTACCCAATACACTAATTACCCCGTTATCTAATTGGCTTGTCCAGGTTACGAATTCAAAGAAATGATTTCAATCTTGCTGATAATCAAATAACTGACAAACGCAACCACAAACCCGGTGAAAATCGAAGAAAGTATCATCACCGGCATCAGATAAAAAATTTCAATTTTTTGAACAATTAATAATGCCACCAGGAACAGTTGCGTCAGGGTGTGAATAACAGCGCCAATAATGCTGATACCAAAAATACTGAACACTTTTGAAAAATATTGTTTAAAAAAAGCCATGAAAAGTGTTGCTGTAATGCCCCCGGAAAAGCTTAAAATAAATGCCGGGTTAAACAGGGTGCCCAAAACAATTGCTCCTAACATTATCCGCGCCACAACTACGATCAAGGCTGCCCGACTTCCATAACCATAAAGTGCGACAAGTGTGGCAACATGGGCTAATCCCGGTTTGAGCCAGGGGAGAGGACGCGGAATAAATGTTTCAACAACGAATAAAATTAGTCCAAGCCCGACTAATAATGAAAGCCGGGTAAAAGTTGAATTGCTGAACAAAGGCGTTTCTTTATTGTGTGATAACGTTAAAAAAATCTTGTTTTTCTCCATCAATTTTAATGACGACTTTATTTGGCACACAAACAATTATTTGACCAACGTTGCTGATCCAACCGGTGCGAACACATATTTTTTCCGGGCAGTCGGAATGAGTAACGCATACTTTATTGTCCTTAATTTGAATTGAGGTTTTCCCCATTGATCCTTCAACACAAAGATTCTGGTTTTCACTCAATTTCAGATGATGTGTTTTTTCGCCGGAAACCTCAACGCTGCAGGTTTCACCAGGCAACCGTTTTTTATTGATGGCAAAAATGCTTGTGATTCCCAAAATTATCAGCATAGCGACTAATAATTTATCACCGGTTGTTAATAATTTTATGACTGATTTAAAGTTATTTTGGTTTGATCGCATTGTCATTTTTTTGTTTATATTCAGTTAATAAAAAGCCACAGAGCCACAAAGTCACAGAGATTATTTTACACTTTCGCATTCAAGCAATTGAATATTGTTTGATTTTTTCTCTGTGTCTCTGCCTGTGCCCGAAGGGTATGACTCGGTGGCTAAATAACTGAAATTATTTTAAAGTAACCTGAAAAAATTCATACTGCTCAAAAACAGTTGCCCAGGATTTTGTTGAGCCTAATTCCTGGGCAGTGAAATAAATTCTAAAACCAATTTGTTTATTTTCTTTGAGCTGAAACGGAATTCGATTGTTATTGGGAATTTTGATCTTGATCAAATATTTATCTTCGTAAGCTTTTGTGAAAAGTTCAACAGAAGATTCATCAATAATTCTGCCAAATTTTCCGATGTATTCCGGTTCATCATCCCACATTTCATAAAATCCTTTCCCTAAACTTTTACGAAATTCCCGGGCTTCAACCGTTGCATCCATGACGCGTATTTCGTTAAAGCGAGTACTGAAAGGATCGGCAACAAGACGGTAATTATCCTTACCGTGCCACCAGCCATTATTTAACAAATCAATATCCAGGTGTAGTTCTGCCGGCGCATCCATTTCGCAGCCAACGTATAAAAAATTATTATCCCAGCTCATAAAAATTTTCGTATTAAGCGAGGAATCTAAAAAGAAGCTTTGCGATGAAAAATCCAGGGTGTTGTTAATTAAATACCAGGAATCCCATTTGCTGTCCATTAATGGTCTCATTTTTGGAATGTGCGGATAAAGATCATTAAGGGGGAAAATGTCTTTGCCATCATTTTTTCCATCATTATCTGTGTCTTTATTTTTTGCATCACTGCTTTTATAAATCCCACAGGTAAATTCTTGCAGATCGTTTAAGCCATCGTAGTCGGTATCTGATTTTGTGCTATCGCTGCCAAAACGCAATTCATCCAGTGGGATTCGGACATCGTTGTCCGGCAATCCATCATTATCTCCATCGGTTGATTGATCTATCCTGCCCCATGGTGATTTTATCTCCAAATATTTATTGAAATTTCGAAATATCTCTGCCTGGTAACTGAATTGTTCGCCGGCGCGCATTGAATAATCCAATGGTTTATCCCCATGCCACATTTCCGGCGTGCCGCTGCCTTCGTAACAAACAAGATCGATTGAATTTTGGATTTCATGGGTGAATAACCAGGTTGCGCCATAGTTTATCTGTGTATTGTCTCCGGGGTAAAGCACAGAAGTTTTACACGGAAATTGAAAAAATGAATAGCCTGTTTCTACGAAAATTTTCATGCCGCCATAATTTCCGCCGCCTTTGGGAGGAGAATATATCAAAAAAATTATTCCATATTGATCCGGTTGAATACCATGTTTTAGAAAATCATCTTCCACAAATTCGGGGAAGAGCAAGCCGTTACCTGGGAAAAATTGTTTCCTTTTAAATTCGTCTATCTCAAGATATTTAATATTTAAATTCAGGTTGCACCCGGAATTCCGCCAGATGAATTCCCGGGCTAACTGAATACCATTTTTTAGCCCGTCGATTTCCGAAGCCAGGATTTTTTTCCCGGCTGTATTGCTGTAGATCACTACCAAAACATCGATTGTAGCGAATTTTTTGAACTGCTCGTTTTCGTGGGGCGGAAAAGCGCTGCTGTTCGTGCATGTAATTAATAAAAATGATATGGTAAATATTTTGAATAAAATGACAATCTTTATTTTCATTTTTATTTTTCCTGTTTCTCAAAAAAACCCAAAAAGAGCGGCACTTCGGATAAACCGGTAATATGTTTGGAAGTGTGGTTATAATTAAAATAGAGCTGGCTTGATCTCCCGCCATCAAGATTAAGGGCAGAGCGGATATTTAACCGGGGAGTTAATAATAAATTTTGCAGATCGTTCAAGCTCAATCCGCCAAAATGAGTATCTGTTGCATAAATGATGATATTTCCATTGTAGTCCACCGCAATACCGGATCTTGGTTTTACCTCGTTTTTGTTTCTTATCTGTTGAGTTGGCGAGCCATCGTGTATCAACCTGGGGAAACTTTGTATTGCTTCGGAAACACCGGGCATTGTGAATGTACTGCGGTGGAAAATATAAGGGCGGTTGTTTTTCAAACAGAAAATTCCTGAACTTAACATTCCCTGCCGGGGCATTCTCTGGACTAGTTGTTTTTCCCGAACGATTAATCCCAAAGGTCTTCCTTCAGGATCAAAAAAGCTGGCGTTTATTACAGCGAATGCTCCTTCAGATTCAGCAATTTCTTTTGCTGTTGTTAATCTTTTTTGGTAAAGAATCCGCGTTTGAATCAGTTCAGGATCGAAGCGTAATAGAAACACATTTGTGGCAAACGTTGTTTCGTCATTTTTCCACGCCAGGGTGCACGTTTCAATCCCGGGACCAGGGCTTTCCCAACTGACTTCGGAGTTCGAAAATTTGCTAAAATTGATTGTGGATACAATTGGATTCACCATATCACGGAAGAATAATGGATACCGTTCCCACAAAATGAACAGCGCCGCAAATAAAAGTAAGAGTCTCCAGAAATATTTTTTTCGTGTGGATTTTTTTGGCACGACTATTTTATTTGTATAACAAGTTACATTTCATTTTGAAATAAAATTTTTACAAAAGAAAATTGCTAATAAATAGGGAAAACAACCATTTTATAATGCTACTAAATATAGAAAATCATTAGTTTAAAATCAAGTATTAAAATGAATATTTTTATAACACTTTAAAAATCAGATGAATAGGATGTGATTAATTTGTGAAAATAAAATTCAAATCAAAGCATTTTATAAATTAGAAATAATTTTTAAAACGATCAATTTGATTAAGGCACAGATTTTGCGTAAAACAGAAACGAAAAGAAAAAAAATATTTAGGGAAAACAACCAACTACTGAAGTTAAATAAAATGGAAAAGCATTTTTTAAACAATTCTAAAAAACTACTTTTGATAGTTTGTATTTTATCGTTAATTTTTGAAGCAAATCTTTTTGCCGGGGATAATTCAGCAAAATCTTTCGGACTGGTCATCCCTGAAGATGTTATTGATTACTGGAATACGCATCTCCCGGATTCAATCGAGTTCAACAGTAATGCTTTCCCCACAACAATGGACTGGAGTATAAACGATAGTTACGCGAAAAATCAATCTAGCTGCGGATCGTGCTGGGCATTTGCTGCTGTAGCATTGATTGAAAACCTTGGTGATCAAACCGACCTTTCCGAACAAGTGGTTCTGTCATGTGCGACAGGCAGTTGTTATGGCGGCTGGTATGGCAATGCCTTACAATACTTTCATGATTTTGGGGTGCCGGAAGAAAATTGTTATCAATATACTGTTTCCGATGGCAATTGTGATGACAAATGTTCTCAACCAAGCTACCTCGAATATATAACTGATTATGATTATTATGGAAGGTGGCCAACGCCGACTTCAAGTACAATTAATGATTTGAAAAGTTTGTTGCAAACAGCGCCTGTTATCGTAAGTATGCTCGTCCCAAATGATGGTACTTTTGATACATATTCCGGGGGGATTTATAACTATGATGGCGAAACTATTCCTGGTGATCGTGGACATGCAGTATTAATTGTTGGTTATAATGACGCCGAAGAGTATTTCAAAACAAAAAATAGTTGGGGGGAGGCATGGGGTGAATCAGGATATTTTCGCATTTCCTATGATGATGTTACGGATGATGTCCAATTTGGCGGCTATGCCTGTACTGGTTCTGGTGTTTATACTTCAGAAGCAACACCGGTGGAGTTATCAAGTTTTAATGCCAGTGTTCAACAAAGTCAAATCAGCTTAGAATGGATTACAAAATCAGAATCGAATAATTTTGGATTTGATGTTGAAAAAAGTTTTGATGGGACAATTTTTAGCACAGTAGAATTTATAAAAGGATTTGGCACAACAAATAATCCACGGTATTATGTTTATTCGGAAAAAGACGTGCCGGTTGGAAAATATTACTATCGGCTGAAACAAATTGATTTTGATGGTTTATTTTCGTATTCGAAAAAAATTGAAGTTTATTTAAAAGCGCCTGGTAATTATTCATTAACACAGAATTATCCCAATCCGTTTAACCAGGAAACACAAATGTTTTTTCAGCTTCCTGAACAAAACCGGGTGACTTTTAAAATATTCAATACGCTGGGGCAGGAAATTCAGACGCTGATTGATAAAGAAGTGAGAGCCGGATATCATTCGATTGCCTGGGATGGAAAAGACGTAAATGGCTGGACTGCCCCCAGCGGCATTTATTTTTATCAAATTAAAGCGGGAAGTTTTAATAAAACAAGAAGACTAATATTAACAAGATAATTTATCAAGAATCCCTCTATATGTAAGGTTCCTTCCTTAATTGATGTTGCCATTGTGATCGAGCAATCCCCTGTCTTTTGGGCAGGGGATTGCTTTTTTATTCCTTAACAGGTTTTTATTTCCCAATATGTTAAAGATATTTCATTGTCGATGTTGGCTATATTGGAGTAATGAATTGTTGGATTGATGGATTTTACATTATTCCATTTTCCCATGACTCCATTACTCCAGAACTCCATCACTCCAATATTACAATCCCCCATTTTATTATTCCTGTTCGTCCAGGTTGGGTGGATACAAATCTTCCCACCATTGCGGTTGGTCTTTTAACCATTTATCAAACCATGCTAAAATCGTTTTTGTCCACCGGGTACGTCTGTTGTATGCCATGATGTGATGATTTTGTCCCTCTACCTGGATCAATTCCACCTCTTTGCCCAACAGCTTAAGAGCGGTGTAAAGTTGAATGCTTTCGCCGGGTGGGACATTGGTATCATCACCACCATGAAGTAGTAATAGCGGCGTTTCAATTTTGTCAGCATGAAACAAGGGACTTTGATTGACATAAATATCTTTTCGATTCCAGGGAAAACTGTTCGCTGCAGCTACTGCGCTATAAAGATATCCCCAATATCCTTCGCCCCAGTAACTTGGAATCATGCTGATGCCCGCATGTGCAATTGCGGCTGAAAATATTGTGGTTCGTGTTTGTAATAACATGGTCATAAAACCGCCGTAAGAAGCGCCGATGCAGCCAACCCTCTCTTGATCAATGAAAGGAAGCGCCGCCAGAAACTTTGTTGTACCGTCTATAATTTCATCAGCGACAATGATCCCCCAGTCGTTAACATGCAACGCAGAAAACTCCTGTCCAAAACCGATAGCGCCACTGGGTTGTAGCACGTAAACCACGTACCCCTGTGCTGCATATAAATTTTTGGGATAGCGCCCGCCAAAATTTCTGGTAACAGGACTGGTGCCTCCGTAATAGTAAACAATGCAGGGATATTTTTTGGTATAATCAAAACCTGGAGGATAATAAATTCGCCCTTCAATTTCGATGTCACGAGCATTATTAAAAGTCCACCTTTCAACTTTTCCGAAGCTTACGTCCTTAAAATCATCTTTCCCCGGATCAAATAATAAACGGAATGTTTTCTTTTTGAAATCAAGAATATAAGCTTTTGTTGGAACATTTGCGCTTGAGCCGGTATAAACAGCAATTTTTTTGTTGTCAGCAATATCGATTGAATTTAAAACTTCGACACCGGTGTTAATTTGTTCAAATTTTTTCTTTTTCAAATCATAACGGTACAAATTGCGATATGACCGGTCAGTAGTGTTAAAGTAAATACAATTTTCAGTTTTACTCCAGTTTGCCTGACCGATTGAAGGATTAAAATTACGGGTAATGGATTCAACTTTTTTCGCAGCCAAATCGTACAAATACGCCTGGTTGTCATAATTGTTAGGAATGATTCCATGGAGAACATTCTTTCCAACATCTCCAAACATGGATGGCCCGCCTGTCATCAAAAGTTTTTTCCCATTCGGTGACCATTGAACGTCTCCTGCCCATTTCCCTGTCCAGATTGAATCCAATTCCATTGTAGATAAATTCAACGTGAACAATTGCGTTTTTGAATAGGGGCGTTCATTAAAATCCACAATAGAACGGCTGAAAAGTATTTTCTTTCCATCCGGGCTAAAACATTGCAACCGGGTTGTTAAGTTGCCGCCGGTTAATCTTTTTTGGGTGCCTTCAGGGTAGTTGACTAAATATAAAAAACTCCTGTTGCGCCAGCCAGGCAAACGATCGGGCATACCTTGGAATCGTTTTAATTTTGTTTTGTCTGCTTCAGGTTTTTCGTTGATTGAATAGATAATAAATGAAGCATCAGGAGCCCAGATGTGTCCACCTAAATGTTCAATATTTTCCAGTAGAGCCATTGTTGTGCCGGCTTTTAGATCCATAATCCAGAGAGTTGTTTTTCCATTATTTGAACTGGTAAATGAAAATTTTCTTCCTACCGGCGACCATTGAATCGAACCAATTTTCATGCCTCCCCGAAAAGTTTGTACAAGCGTTTTATTTTTTAATCGCCATAATTCGATCCATGATTCTGATTCGTCTTTCGGAGGCAGTGTCTTTCTCTTTGTAAGCGTTACAAATTCACCATCCGGGGATATTGAAACGGATCTTATTTTCGGTCCATCCAGCAAATGGGAAATATTCATGATTTGTTTCGGCGATGTAGTTACAACCAGATCGTCTGTTCTCCATTTTTCGGTTAGTTCGATTTTTGCTTTTATTGTCCATTGGGATGAATTTTTTGGATCCCGAAGTGTTTTGATAACTAACAGGTGTTTGCCGGTTTCCAATTTTAAATCATGAGTTATTTTCCCGGGTTGAACTTCTGTCGTATCTGTTTTTGGTTTTTCCGAACTTGTTTTGGATTTTATTTTTTTGCCATCAAGATAGATATGCATTAGATGATAACTGGAAATTTTCAACTGCGCTTTTGTCCACCGGTTTACATTGATATAAGTTGCTAAATAATAAATCTCTGGGGAATCACTTTGAGAAGACGATAAGTGGACCAATCCTGCGGTGTCTGCGTTTACATCATCCCAAATCAATTTTGAGAATTTATTCCACTTAATTATTGCTCCCGGTTCAGGGTACAATTCATCTATTTTGATCTGATCAAATTGTAACAGGTTTTTAAAATCAAATGTTTTCCCTTTCATATTCTTAACGTCATGAAAAACCGGCAGCGGCGTCTGAACGGGGCCAAGTTTCAACCATTGATCTAAAGGAATTTCCTTCTCTTGTTTCTCCCCGCTGATCAACAAGGTAAAAGATAACATAAGAATTATTATAATTCCGATACTAATTTCAAGTTTTGTGTGTTTGATTTTCATGTTCGCTCCTATTTATTTGTATCGGAATTTCAAAGTTTTGGTAAAAACAAAAAAATAAACCGCAGATTTCACAGATGACACAGATTTGCTCCGATTTTTCTCTGTGAAATCATCTGCGAAATCAGCGAAATCTGTGGTTTCTTTTTCATTAATCAATTTGCAACGTTATGTTCTTAATTCTGTGTATTGCCCTTTTTATGTGTGAATGAAATATTAGAATTTGTGTTATTTACTTTTTTTATCAGTTGGGTTGTTTCTATCCGTTGAAAATTAAATCAAATTTTTCATCTTTAAAATAACCAAAATAAATATACTCAGATCTGCAAAAAAGTGAATGATAATTGGAATAAGCAAACCTTTTGTTTGTTTCACCAGGTAGCCCATCATTAAACCAAATACAAAAGTCAACAGAATACCTATTATACCCGAAGGAAATCCGCTTTGATAATGCAGGAAACTGAACCAGATCGCCTGTAGAAATATTGCCGGTATAATACCGATCTGTTCGGAAAATTGAGACAGGAGAATACTTCGGAACAGGCTTTCTTCATAAAATGCATTGATGATCGCAAAACCAATTCCCACGGGGATTAATAGGAATAACGATACATCAGGGATAAATTTTACGTATGGATTAGTGTCCTGGTTTAAAAACCAAAAAGCCAAAGAAAAAATGGAAGGAATTGAGAAAAGCAGGGCAATCCCCAAAGTCCCCTTCCTGTTTCCTAATTGAAAAAATAAAGTCTTCCTGTCTGATTTTTTAAAAACGAATAAGAACAGGTATAAAAAACAAATTATTATAATAATGTTGGCAGGGAAGTAGTTATCTATCTTGAGATAATTTAACAAATAGGAAATGGAAAGATAAAGAAATATTATTTCAAAACCATTGTGTAGAAAATTGATTGATTTCCAGTAACGGGAAACAGGGTAAAACAAACATATTATAAAAAAGGTAATAAAATGGATTGAAGTGTCGCGAATTATTAATAGCAGGAAAGGTAGGATTGAAAATAGAATAAAGTAAAATATTTTCTTTTTGGTTGGAAGCATTTTCTTTTGCCTGACCTGGACAAGTTAGAATCATAAAGGTAACTGGGTAATCAGTTTATTGGGTAATAAGGAAATAATGTTTATGGTAGATTTTTTATAACCCAATTAACTTATTACCCAATTACCTTTCCAATACTGTTATCTTACTCAATAAAATGAATACTAAACCCGCGATACATAAGAGCCGTTCCTGGTATCAATTCGAATCACATTGCCTTGTTCAATAAAAGGGGGGGCCTCAATTTTTGTTTTTGTCTCCAGGGTAACCCATTTTGTTAAGTTGCCAGCCGTATCACCTTTTACAGCGGGTTCGGCTTCAATTACTTCCAAATCAACAGTTGTTGGTAATTCTGCACTTATGGGAATAGTCCCATGAAATAGTATTTTTGCTGTCATCCCTTCTTTTAAGAATTTTTTTTGATCGCCAACAAGTTCACTATCGATTGGTATTTGATCATACGTTTCCATATTCATAAAATAGAGGTTATTTTCATCTGCGTACAGGTACTGCATTTCTTTTCCGTCAAGCCGAACCTCTTCAACTTTCTCGGTCATGCGAAATGTATTCTCAACAACTTTGCCGGTTTTTACATTTTTTAATTTTGTTTTGATCATTGCCTTGCCCCGGCTTACCTTTACGTGTTGAAATTCAGCAATCAAATAAAGATCATTATTATAATTGATTACCATGCCGCGGCGAAAATCTGAAATAGATGCCATGCGTTTCTCCTTCAATATATTTAAAACAGTGTGATTATTTTCTTTTTAAATTACTTCTTTTCTGACATCGTTACACGCCAAAATTATTGGGACAGAAAATACAAAAATAAAGTTATAAAATCAAGTGTTTCTTTGGTGATATATATTTTCTACGAAATTTAGATTTGTTAGAGGAGAAACGATAGTGAGATTTTTTTAATTTTAAAATAATTTTACTTGACAATTACAATCTAATTAATTATATTAGCCCGCTATGAAAGCAAAGAAGATACGACATAGGGATAGGAAAAAAGCAAAATCCACTATTCCGTTCAGCAGGGAAAATTATATTATCTTTATGATCGGAATTTTAGTGATTGTTCTCGGCTATATATTTATGGCTCAAGGACCCGCAGACAGCTTTTGGTCTTTAACCTTAGCGCCAATTTTATTGGTGTTGAGTTATTGCATCATTATTCCTATTTCGATTTTGTATCGGAGACAGAGTGAAAAAGAGAAAGACGGTGTTGCTGGTTCAAATTAATCGCCAGGAACTACAAAGGAATATTATTTTACCGGGCGATTAGCTCAGTTGGTTTAGAGTATCCCGACATTTCATGTCGGGAGTGTTACTAATTAGCGAAGAAAATAAAAACCGGATTTTTTTATTAATATTTCCGGGCGATTAGCTCAGTTGGTTTAGAGTACCTGCCTTACAAGCAGGGTGTCACTGGTTCGAGTCCAGTATCGCCCACTATTTGGTGAGTGGTTATTTGTTGAGAGGTAATTAGTAATAACCATGTAATATTTATTCAAATACCACTAACAACTCACCAATCACAAAAATTACCAAACGGGGTCGTGGTGCAGCTTGGTTAGCACATCGGCCTGTCAAGCCGAAGGTCGCGGGTTCGAGTCCCGTCGGCCCCGCTAAAAACAAAGGGCTATCGAATGAGATAGCCCTTTGTTGTATGTTGAATAAAATACCAGTTCAGATATGGACGAAGATGAATATCGAACAATAAAAGACCGGCAGCAGGCAGAGATCAAAATCAAAGGTTCCCGGTTTATTGGAACTGCCCAACCAGTCACCGCAGAAACTCAAGCCAAAGAATTCATAAACAATATCTCAAAAAAATATTTTGATGCCAGCCATAATTGTTACGCCTATAATGTTGGATTCGGTCAGTCGCAAATTTCTCGATTTAATGATGCCGGCGAACCATCGGGAACTGCAGGGCAGCCAATATTGAGCACAATTCTTGGAAAAGAATTAACCGATGTTGCTGTTGTGGTAACGCGCTATTTTGGCGGCACTAAATTAGGAAAAGGAGGTTTGGTGCGGGCTTATTCTGATTGTACGTCAGAAGTGTTAAATAAATGTGCTGTGTTAAAAAAATACCTAAAAGAATTTTTGGATTTGGATTTTGATTATAATGAAACAGGCGCGGTGATGCGTATCATAAATCAACATGAAATTAAAATAATTAAAACAGATTATGATCAAAAAACAAGGCTAAAGCTTTCCATTCGCAAAAGTAAAATTCGGGATTTCGAGCGAAATTTAATTGACTTGACTTCAGGAAAAATCTCCATCAAACCGGGAAGCGTGTAAAATAAAATGGAAATAGTTTTAATAATATTTGCAATTATTTCATCTGTTTTTTTTTCCGCAGCAGAAACGATATATTTAACTGCCAGCAAAATCAGGATCGAAATTCTGTTTCGTAGAAATGTGAAAAAGATAAAAAGCGTTTATGGTTTTATTAAAGAACCGGAGAGCTTTATTGTTACCACATTAGTTGGTAATAATTTTGCCAATGTTATTTTTTCTTCATCGGTAGTTTTGATTTTAAAGGACACGGTAAACGAATTTTTCATCATTTTATTATCATCGCTCTTCATTTTAATTTTTGCCGAGATAATCCCAAAATCAGTGGGCAGAGAATACTCAAACCAGTTAATAATCCCTGTCGCCTGCTTGTTAAAAATCTTCAAACTGCTATTTCATCCAATAAATATTCTATTAAATTCCATTTCAAATTTTTTCATAAGGAAATTCGACTTAGGTGAAAAACAGAAAGTTGAACATATTCTAAGCCGTGAAAATATTCAAAAGGTTATCCGCGCAAGCGAAAAAGATGGTGTCATTAAATCTGATGAAGGGAAAATTATCGAGCGCGTTTTTGATATGCGCCAAACACGTTTGAAGGATCCTATGGTTCCCCGAACTGATATTATGGCTGTTAAGAAAAATACTTCTATCCAGCGGCTATTAAAGGTGTTCACAGAATCGGGTTTCTCACGTTTACCTGTTTTCGATAAAAATATCGACGATATTATTGGTGTTGTTCATGTAAAAGACCTGTTCACTAAACCGGTTAAACTGCAGGATATTTTACAGGAAATCCTCTTCGTACCTCAAACAAAATTTGCCTATAAATTATTGATGGAATTTCGCCAAAAAAATATCAGCATTGCCATTGTACTGGATGAATACGGCGGTACTGCCGGTCTCATTACATTAGAAGATCTATTAGAAGAATTAGTGGGCGAAATCTACGATGAATTTGACATTGACAATAAGCACATGTACAAAAAGTTGAATGCGTTTACTTTTAGTATTGATGCAAAGGCGGAGGTGGATGAGATAAATGAAAAGTTTAAATTGGCGATTCCTGAAAAGGAATCTTATTCTACAATTGGCGGATTTATCATTGAGCATTTAGAACGTATTCCCAAAACAGGTGAGACTATTGAATTTGAAATTTGTAAAATAGTTATTGAAAAAGCAAGTCGGAAGCGAGTGATTCGTGTGAAATTGATATTAAAAAAAAGTGCAGATAAATAAGAATGATGTTGATACTCAGCGCGCTAAAGCGAAGTGTCTAAAGTGAGCTAAAGTTTGAAGTACTTAAAGTTCACCACTCAGCCACTCGATAAGATTATTTGAAAACTTTTGCAGAAAAAACAAAGATTCAACTGGTAATACTATAAACAATTGGAAAATAAAGATAATTGAAGTGAAACGTCAAATGTGAAACGGAAATAATTGTTTTAACTTATGTTCAACTTTAGTTGCGGCTCTGCTGTGTCGGGCATATTTCAGGTTGGAAAATTTTTATGTTCGACATCGGAACTTTTTAGATAAAAAGAAGTTGAAATTTTGATAAGCTAAATATGACATTAGTTATGATTTTCAAAAATTTGAAATTAGCTCCACCTATTAATTAAAAAAATTCATAAAATTAATTCTAAATATTGGTAAATTTTGTTAACTTCATTTTAGGAGGTAGAAGTATGAATCGCATTGCTTCTATTATTATTACTTTTTTTCTTATATCGTTGTTTGTAATCAGTTGTGGTCAGAAAAAAACCAAAGAACAGCTTTACGCAGAAGCAAAACGTTTTGAACGAGACGAACAATTCGAAGATGCAATTAAAACCTTTGAAAAGTTAGTAAAAGACTATCCTGAAGCATCAAACGTTGATTCCGTATTATTTTGGATCGGACAAATCCAATCCAATAACTTGACAGACTTTAACAGTTCCGTTAAGACTCATGCACGTCTTGTTAAACAATGCCCGGAAAGTAAATTAGCGGCGCAGTCACTTTTTATGATCGGTTATCATTATGCAAATAGTATTAGTGATTTGGACAGCGCTAAAGTCTATTATCAAAAATTTGTCGATTTATATCCGGACAATGAATTAGTAAACTCTGTTAAATGGGAACTGGAGCATTTGGGTCAGGATATCAACGAAATAGATTTTTTACAGACTGAATCCCCTGAATAAGTAATTCCACAAACCGGCCTTCAGCCCACAAAATACGTTTTGTTAAAACGATATTTACTTCTCAATTGCCGAAAACAAAGATTGAGAAGTATTTATCCGTGTGGGTAATGAATAATTTTCTATTGAATAATCTTTATCCCGCCACCCTGTATCGTCACATTATATAAATATGGAAAATACAGACGATGCTTTGAAAATATGATGCCCGTACAGTTACCTTGAAAAATAATAAGGAAGTACGGACTGTGTACCACAGGCACTTCCTTTGGTCGCCTGTACAGTTACCTTTGAAATATAAGGAAATATCCCGACCTGTCGGGATGACTAATGCGGGATAAAACTTTTTTGTTAATAGCACAGTCTATTATAAATTAAAGTTTGAGGGAATTATGCGAAATTTAAAAGGTTTTCTGATCTGTTTAATAATTTTTATTTCTTTTTGTGATCTATTCGCACAGGATACATCACAGGTTGCCCTTGAATCAACAATCAAAGTATATGCTGAAATAGAACACAAACAGGTTCCTTTGAACCGGAACCTGAAGTTTATAGTTCGTGTCGAGTGGATGGGGGATCTCGGTCGCTATAAAATCAGCGAATTAGAGAATCCATTGATCGAGAATTTTGATATTTATTCAACCTCCAGCGCTGACCGCCGGATGAGTGAACGCGGAATTGATAAAGCATGCAAAGTTTACGAATTTATTTTAACGCCCCGATCACTGGGCATGGGATATGTTGAAAGTGTCGTTGTAAAATATATTGATACCGAAACCGGCGAGGGGCATCACCTGGTTACGAATAGATTAGATATTGAAGTCATTGAATCAGTACCCGAGCCCAATCCCGATGCATTGAAAAATTTACTGCTTTATTTATCCGGGTTCGCTTTACTAATATTTTTAATAATAGGAATTTTGTGGTGGAGAAGGAAAGCGAAGAGAGAGAAAGAAGCAGAGATAGTGGATGTGGTATCACTCGAAGAAGAATACTTAACTTTGCTGCATGAATCAATCGATCTGAATTCACCTGAATTGGATTTTAAGGTAAGTTTTGTTTCGCTCTCAAAAACGTTGCGCAAATATCTAACGCAGAGGTATCAGATTTCAGCGATGGAATTAACCAGTGATCAATTATTCCATGATTTGAAAGAGAATCAACTGGATGAAGGCATCGTCAATAATATAGAAGAAATTTTGCGCATTTGTGATTTGGCGAAATTTGCCGGCAGCGGGGGAGAACGAAAGGATTTGGATCGGGTTTATACTTTGGTTGAAACGATTTTGGAAAAAAATTTAGCAAAAGGTAAAATTGAAAAAAATCAAGTTGGTTAAGTTAGAGAATAATTAAATTAAATAGTTTGCAACGAAAAAGGAACAACAACTAAAAGGTTTTTAATCTTTTTTTTGTTGCGGTTCTATTTTCGTTGCAACTATGAAAAGCTCTCGTAAAGTTTTAAGAATAAAATAATTTGTTTAGGAGGTAAGATGAACGTCGATATTCAAGCGTTGAATGAAAAGATACAAAAAGAAAGCGCTTTTGTTGACAAAATTACAGAAGAAGTTGGAAAGGTGATTGTCGGACAAAAATACATGATTGAGCGATTGTTAATTGGACTTTTATGCAATGGACATGTCCATTTGGAGGGTGTACCCGGGTTAGCAAAAACAATGGCTGTCAATACACTTTCCGGCACCATTCAAACGAAGTTCCAGCGTATTCAATTCACACCTGACCTTTTACCAGCCGATATTATCGGGACTTTAATTTATGATCAAAGTGACGGCAAATTCACCACAAAAAAAGGGCCGATTTTTTCAAACCTTGTTTTAGCCGATGAAATTAACCGGTCACCAGCAAAAGTTCAATCAGCGTTGCTGGAGGCAATGCAGGAAAGGCAGGTAACCATTGGCGATAAGACCTTTAAACTGGACGATCCCTTTTTAGTTTTGGCAACGCAAAATCCCATCGAGCAAGAAGGAACCTATCCGTTGCCTGAAGCACAGATTGATCGTTTCATGTTGAAACTTTCCATTGGTTATCCAAATAAAGAAGAAGAATTGGAAATAATGCGCCGCATGACGCAAAAGAAAATTCCATCAGCAAAACCTGTGGTCAAGCCAAAAGAGATCATAAAAGCCAGGGAAGTTGTGAATGATATTTATATGGACGAAAAAATTGAACGTTACATTATTGATATCGTTTTTGCAACGAGAAATCCCGCGGAATATGATTTGCCTGATCTCGTAGATCTTATTCAGTATGGCGCATCACCGCGTGCTTCGATTTATCTGAAAATGGCAGCAAAAGCCCACGCATTTTTGCGGCATCGCGGTTATGTTACGCCTGAGGATGTCCGCTCGATCGGAATGGATGTTTTGCGGCATCGGCTGATTGTAACTTATGAGGCAGAAGCAGAAGAAGTAACAGCCGAAGATGTTGTCAGGAAAATTTTAAATAAGATTGAAGTGCCTTAAAAAGTTAAAAGTGCCTAAAATATAATTTTAGTTCACTTTAGGCACTTTAGAATTTAGACACTTTTTAGTGGTTGTGCTATTTTAGAGAAAAATATGATCCCAAAAGAGATATTAAAAAAAGTTAAGCGAATAGAAATTACAACGCGCGGGTTGGTTAACGATATATTTTCCGGTGAATACCATTCTGTTTTCAAAGGCAGGGGAATGGAGTTTTCCGAAGTACGGGAATACCAACTCGGTGATGACATACGAACGATTGATTGGAACGTAACCGCGCGTATGGGACATCCTTATGTGAAGATTTTCGAGGAAGAGCGCGAGCTGACAGTCATGCTGCTTGTTGATGTGAGCTCTTCCGGGAACTTCGGTACTTATGAAAGAATGAAAGGTGAGATCGCAATCGAGATTTGTGCGTTATTGGCGTTTTCAGCAATCAAAAATAATGACAAAGTTGGATTAATTATTTTTACGGATGGAATTGAAAAATTCATTCCGCCCAAAAAAGGGAAATCTCATGTTTTACGAGTGTTGCGTGAATTGCTTTATCACGAGCCCAAAGGGACTGGTACAGATATCGGAAAAACATTAGAATATTTGAATAAGGTTACAAAACGCCGCAGTGTGGTTTTTCTCGTTTCGGATTTCATTAATACCGGTTATGAAAAAGCGCTTCAGATAGCTAACCGCAGACATGACATTGTTGCAATCACGGTTACTGATCCCAGGGAAATGAAAATGCCTGATGTTGGATTCATCGAACTGGAAGATGCTGAAACAGGCGATGTTATCCTTGTTGACACGTCGTACGATGAATTTCGGGGACAATTTGCAAATCAATCGAATGATGATAAGGTAAATCGGGATAAATTGTTCAGGTCAATTAACGTGGATCATATCGACGTTCAGACTGATAAAGATTATATCGAACCATTGATGCGGTTTTTTAGGATGCGAGCAAAACGGTTTCGATAAATGAGATCATTTTATACCGCTAATTACGCGAATTGAGCTAATTGAATTTATTTAAGTTAGAGTAATTCTTTCTGCTTTGTCACATTTCCATTATTCGTTTGTCATTCCTGTTGAAGCGAAGCGGAATACCGGAATCTCTGATGAATTTTGCAGGAGATTCCGGCAAAAAAACGTGCCGGAATGACAACTATTAGGTAGTTTTTCTAATCTGACAAAGTAGATTCTAATTCGCGAAATTAGCGGTACAAATCTTTGTATAATGATACATAAATTTTCCAAATTGGAGGAAATTCAAAAATGAAAAAATTAATAGCTCTTTTAATTGCTTCTTTAATGCTATTAATGATTGGATGCAACCAGAATAGTCAACCAAATATTAGCAAGGAAAAAGCTCGGAATTTTGCAAACGAACTTTATAACCGGCAATTGTTCAAACAATCCGCAGAAGAATACGCGCGATATCTGCAACTCTACAAATTGAATGACAAAGAACAGGCAAATATCAGCTATACAGTAGGTGATATTTACTTTGAACGGATGAAAGATTATGAGAATGCGCTTGCGTTTTATATCCGGGCGAAATATTTTAATCCCAAAGATGATTTGAAAAAATCCATTAATAAGAAGATAGTTGCCTGTCTGGAACGATTAGAGCGCCCGGAAGATGCGAAACAAACGTTAACTGAATCAACCAGTTTGGAGCCGGAAAAGGTTCAGAAAAAACGACCTGGTAAAGTTGTCGCGCTTATTGGCACACGGCAGGTTACACAAGGCGATATTGATTTTGAGTTGAGCCAGTTGCCACCGGAAATTCAATCGCAATACCAGCAAAAAGAGATGAAAATACAGTTCTTAAGACAATATATTTTGACAGAGTTATTATATGATTCTGCAAAAAGGAAAGGTATCGAAAAGGACAACGAAGTGATTGAAGCGGCTTTCCAGGCAAAAAAAGGTATCATGGTTCGGAAATACCTGCAGGACGAAATTCAAAGCAAAGTGAGTATCACCCCGGAAGATGTTGAGTTGTACTATAATGCCAATAAAGATAAATATGTGGAAAAAGATAAAGAAGGAAATGTTACCCGCGAAAAATCTTTTCAGGAAGTTCAGCAACAGGCGGCACAAGATTATGCAATTCAAAAACAACAGCAAATTTATGACGATTTAGCCCAGAAATTAATGCGCGCCGAGGGTGTGAAAATTTATGATGATGTTTTGAAATAGGGGATGATATTTTAAACGATATTTTGATTATCAACTACAAATTTAAAAAAATGAAATCAAGACATAACCCAATTCTATTTAAAAAATAGGAATTCTAAAATGTTTAAAAACATTAGAATTGAAGGTTTGAGAGCAATACAAAAAATTGAATTAGAAGATTTTCAGCAATTCAATTTATTGGTCGGTGGCAATAATTCCAGCAAAACAACATTGCTTGAAGGATTATTCCTGTTGACTGGACCGACAAATGCTCATTTGCCCCTTAAAATCAATAATTTTCGAGGATTTAAATTTATTGATGAAAATGTTTGGCGATTAATTTTTAATAACTTAAACGTTAATTCTTCAATCAAAATTTCCGGGGAATTAAAAAATCCGGATCAAGAACGAAAATTAATTATAAAGCCGAGTACTAAATCTTTAACACACGAAAAATTATCAAAGACATCAATTGATAATGGTTTAATTGAGATAAAGGATAGTTATTCAGAATCAATCCCAAAAATTGAAGGTTTAACTTTGGAATATTTTTTAAAAAAAATTGGGGAACAGGATTTTGAGAAAATTAAGTCCAATATTTCACTAAAAGGATCAGAACTAGAATTCCTAAAGCCAAAAGATTACAAAGAAGTTCTCCAAGGCGTTTTTCTAAACGTTAATACTATGAGTAGAGATATAAGCTCAAGATTTAGTAACATTCAAATCAGAAAACAGGCCGACAAAATAATAAAAATATTACAGCGCATAGAACCGGATTTAATTAATTTAATATTGGGCAAAGATGGTATCATTTATTGTGATATTGGGCTTGATAGAATGCTTCCAATAAATATTATGGGTGATGGAATTATAAGGATATTAGCGATTATTTTGTCAATTTCAGATACTCAAAATGGGATTATTTTTATTGATGAAATTGAGAATGGATTGCATTTTTCATCACAAGAAATTATGTGGGATGCCGTATTTAGCGCTGCAAAAGAATTCAATGTCCAGGTGTTTGCAACGACACATTCTCTTGAATGCGTAATGGCTTATGAAAAATCCTATTCGCAAATTCAGACCAAAAATGATGATATCAGGTTATACAGAATTGAAAGAAAAAAAGATACCTTCAAAGTAATTACATACAAAGATGAAAAACTCAAAGCTTCTCTTGAAAGCGGTTGGGAGGTTCGTTAATGTTAAATGTAATTCGAAAGAAAAAAGTATTAGCAGTGGAAGGTGATGATGAAATTAATTTTTTTGATTCTTTATTAAAATATTTAGGTATTTCTGACATAGAAATTCGGAAAGTAGGAGGTAAGGATCAGTTTAAAAATAAATTGCCTGCTTTAGTGGAATCGTCAGGTTTTTTTGACAATGTTGAAGTATTTGCTGTTATTAGAGATGCGAATGCGGACGCTAATGCAGCCTTTGCAAGTGTTAAGAATATTTTGAAAAAACTTAATTTGAATCCCCCAACTCAAATGAATAAGTTTGCAAATAATGGGATCAAATTAGGTGTTTTTATAATGCCTGGTAATTCAGCAGAAGGAATGTTAGAAGATTTATGTTTGAACACAGTTCAACAACATCCAAAGATGACTTGTGTAAATGAATTTATAGAGTGTATTTTTAAACTTGAAGATCCACCTAAAAATTTAGCTAAAGCGAAAGCACAATCATTTTTATCAGCTATACCAATAATTGCTAATTCGATTGGTATTGGTGCTAAAAAAGGATATTGAAATTTTGAATCAGATGAATTGAAGGAATTAAAAATATTTTTAGATAATTTTAAATAGGATGAAATAGATTACAAATGGTAGTCGATCCGAGGTTTTACTGAATGATAAGAAAAAAGCTGTTTAATAAAATATTTAGTTTATTAATATTGTTCGTTTTCGTAAACGGTCTCAATGCCTCTAATGGTAAAATATTACTGGAAGCAAAAGTTGATCGAACGAATATTAAAATAGGCGATTTAATAAATTATTCTATTATCGTCACGCGTGATAAAGATATTAAAATAGAAATGCCGGATCTGGGCGCTAACCTGGGTGCATTTGAGATTCATGATTATGAAGATTTGGAACCTGAAAAGAAAAATGGGGAAGTGGTTCAACTGCGGCATTACATTATTTCGACTTATGACATTGGCGACTATGAAATACAACCGGTAACGGTTCATTATTCCTTACCGAACGATACGTTATGGAAAGAGTTAACAACCGAAAGCATAAAAATTACAGTTGAAAGTTTAAAGCCCAGTGAAGAAGGCGATATTCGGGATATTAAAGCGCCGTTGGAGATATTAAAAGATTGGTGGCTGACCATTCGGTTTATTATTGCCGGTGTAATCATCGTTCTCATTGGGATTTTGATTTACATTCTTTATAAACGTCGCAAAGAAGGTAAATCTCTAATCCCGCGGCGTGAAAAACCAAAATTACCACCTCATATTATCGCGCTTGATGAATTGAAAAAATTAATGGACGATAATTTATTAGAGAAAAGAGAAATTAAGCAATATTATATTCGGCTTTCCGAAATCATTCGTAATTATATTGAGGACAGATTTTTCATTGTTGCTTTGGAAATGACTACTTTTCAATTAATCGGTATTATGAAAGAAAACCAGGTTGAAGATGAAATTGTTCAATTGGTAGAAAAATTTCTGATGAACTGCGATATGGTTAAGTTCGCCAAATATATTCCCAGGAAAAAAGAAAACAAATCAACAACAGAACTCGCATACAAGATCATTGAAGATACCAAGATCGAATTAGAGCCGGAACCTGATAATGGTGAAGATGCAGAAAATTTAAATCCTGAAAATGTGGATGATGTTGGGAAAGAAGAAGCGGATACATCCGAAGCACTGGAATTGGAGACAGCGGTTGAAAAAGGGAAGGGGGGCGCCGATGCTTAGATTTCATGATCCGGAGTTTTTAATACTCTTGCTCGTTGTACCATTTTTGATTTATTGGTACATTCGTCGTCACACAAAGGCAAGCGGTACCATGCGTTTTTCTAACCTGGGAAACATCAAGAATATTCGTTCAACGCCATCAAAAAAATATCGTCATGTATTATTTTTATTCAGATTGTTCGCTGTGATTTTATTAATTATTGCGTTTGCCAGACCACAATCAGGTACAAAAGAAGAGCAGATAATCACGGAAGGTATCGATATCATTATGGCGATGGATATTTCGAGCAGTATGTTAGCTGAAGATTTAGCGCGTCATAAAAACCGCCTTGACGTAACCAAAGAAGTTGCCGGTCAATTTATCAGCGAACGAACCAACGATAGAATTGGCATGGTCGTTTTTTCAGCAAAGAGTTATACTCAGTGTCCGCTGACATTAGACTATGGAATCCTCTTGAAATTTCTGCAGGAAATTCATATTGGCATGATTGAAGATGGCACAGCTATTGGTATGGCAGTCGCAAATTGTGTTAATAGGTTAAGATCAAGCAAAGCAAAAAGTAAGGTCGTAATTTTGTTGACCGATGGACGAAATAATCGGGGGGAACTGGATCCCGTAACCGCGGCTCAAATCGCGAAAACAATGAAGGTTAGAATTTACACAATTGGCGCTGGTAAACATGGTGAAGCATTATACCCCATTGATGATCCGTTTTTGGGCAAAAGGTACGTCCCTATGAAAGTTGATATCGATGAAGATGTACTCAAGAAAATTGCAAGCACAACCGGTGGTAGATATTTTCGGGCGACCGATAAAACCAGTCTCCAAAAAATATATCAAGAGATCGGCGAATTGGAGAAAACAAAAATTGAGGTTAAAGAGTTCACCAGGTATTCGGAATTATTTGTGAACTTTTTGCTTGCTGCGCTTGGTTTGTTGCTCCTGGAAGTAATTTTGGCAAATACACGGTTTAGGAAGATACCTTAATGTAGGTAATAAGGTAATTGGGTAATTGGGGTAATAAGGTTATATGGTAATAAATAATTTGTAGATTAGAGAATAAAAAAAATCTCACGCAAAGTCGCGAAGTCGCAAAGATATCGCAAAGTTTTTTTTTAGGTTTTCTTTGCGAAATCTTTGCGACTCTGCGTCTTTGCGTGAGATTTCCTTATTCGTAAAAAACTGAAACAAGAAAACTGTAAAAAGAAAAAAAATGATAAGATTCGATAATTTACTATACTTGCATTTATTATGGCTCATCCCATTGCTGATCGTATTCTTCGTTTTCGTGTTCCGATGGAAAAAGAAGGCAATGGCGCGGTTCGGAAGTTTGGAATTGATTCAAAAATTGACTTTATCAATCAGCAGGAAACGACAGGTTTGGAAAATTGTGCTGATAGTTGCTTCGATTATGTTTATGGTTTTCTCTTTAGCAAAACCACAGATTGGTACTAAATTGGAGCAGGTAAAGCGCGAAGGTGTGAATATAATTATGGCGATTGATGTTTCTTTGTCAATGATCGCCGAGGATATTAAACCGAATCGTTTGGAAAAGGCAAAACATGCAGTTGCTAAGTTCATCGATCTACTTGAGGGTGACCGGGTTGGATTGATAGCATTTGCAGGCGAAGCATTTGTGCAATGCCCGTTAACTTTGGATTATGGCGCTGCAAATATGTTTTTGGATATCATGGATACGGATTTAATCCCCACACCCGGCACAGCCATCAGCGAAGCAATCTTATTAGCAACGAAAACTTTTGAACAAAGAGAGCGTAAACATAAAGTATTGGTTTTAATCACTGATGGTGAAGATCATAAGGGCGAACCTTTAAAAGCAGCAGAAATTGCTGAAAAGGAGGGAATCGTCATCTATACTGTTGGTGTGGGATCCGTTGGCGGAGATCCAATTCCTCTTTACAATAAATCCGGAAGAAATGTTGGATTTAAAAAAGACCGGGAAGGTCAGGTCGTAACGAGCAAATTGGATGAACTGACACTAGAGAAAATTGCTTTGCAGACCGGCGGTAAATATTATCGCGCCTCCGGCAGTGAAAGTGAGTTGGACAGGATATACGATGAAATCGCGAAAATGGAGAAGAAAGAATTAGCTTCGTTAAAATTTTCTCAATATGAAGATCGCTTTCAATATTTGCTGATCTTTGCTATTGTGTTTTTAGCGATCGAATTTTTTATTTCCGAAAGAAAAAAAGTAAAAGTCGAATGGCGAGGAAGATTTTAATATGTTTAAAGTTAAGTTCTCAATTATATTATTAGTGAGTTTATTGTTCGCTTTGAATTTGTTTGGGCAGGCTGGCAGAAAACAGGTTCTGGAAGGAAATCAACTGTTCGCTGAAGAGAAGTATGATGAAGCAAATAATAAATACCGGGATGCACTGGTCAACAATCCTGAGAATTCCACTATTCATTTTAATATTGGAAATGCACAATATAAGAAAAAGAAATATGAAGAGGCAATGAAAGATTTTGAAAAGAGTCTCTCCAATGAAGATATTTTGACACAATCAAAGTCCTATTACAATATGGGCAATTCATTATACCGAATGGAGAAGCTGCCGGAAAGTATTTTGGCTTACACCCAGGCGCTTAAATTGAATCCAAATGACGAGGATGCCAAATATAATCTTGAATTTGTCAGGGCAAAATTAAAAGATCAATCGCAGAAACAACAACAGAATCAAGATCAACAGCAGCAGCAACAACAAAAGGAACAGCAACAACAGAAGCAGCAAGGCGAAAACCAGGAACAACAAAAAGACGAGCAGGAGAAACAGCAAGATCAATCACAAGAAAACCAGGAACAAGAGGAAGAACAAGAGCAACAACAACAGCAGAAGCCTGAAGATCAGCAAGAGATGACAGAAGAAGAAGCTGAAAGAATTTTGGAAGCGCTCAAAGAAGAGAATAAAGATTTACAAAATAAAAAGAAATCAAAAAAAGCCGGCAAGATTCGGGTGGTGAAGGATTGGTGATTGGTTGGTGGTAGATTGGTGATTGGTTAGTTGTTAGTGGTGATTGGTAGGTTGGTTTTTGTATTCGCAGCCTGATTACCCAATAAACTAATTACCAAATTAACTTTTTGATCTTTATTAGAAAATTTCATGTGATCGGTTAAATTATCTTTTATGGTAACTATTCAACATGGTTATAAATGTCATTCTGAGGGAGCTTGCGACCGAAGAATCTCCCCAATATTCAAACTTTTATTTAAATACTACGAGATTCTTCACTTCCCAACATCACCAGCCCCATCCCACGTTCAGAATGACATTGATACAACAGTTAGCTGAACAGTTACCTTTTATGTAAGATTTAAATATTAAAGTTTTCGAGGATTACCCATGTTTAAAGGTCAACCTTTATTAAAAAATATATTAATATTTTTTATTATTGCCTGTTTATCTACCGGGGCTTTTGGAGCAGACATAGAGATCAAAACTTCGGTGGATCGCACCAAAGTCGGACTGAACCAGAATTTTAAAATTACAGTTGATGTTTCAGGTGCTAAGGCTGACAATGCCGGTAATCCACAGATGCCGGATATAAGTACATTTGCAGCTTATATGGGAAGCTCGGGTACATCGTCAAATATTCAAATCATTAACGGGCGAATGAGTGTTTCAAAATCCCATTCGTTTACCTATCGTGCTATTTCCATGGGAAAGTTTACCATTCCCGGGGCATCGATTAAGTTTGGTGGCAAGGAATATCGTTCCAAGCCAATTCATATTGAAGTTGTCAAAGCTGCCGCACAACAGCCTCGAACTCAACAGCGCCGAACACAAACTCCAGCAACCCAGTCATCCAGTCAAGTAGATAAAAATAGTCTCTATTTAAAAGTAACCGCCAGTAAAAGACAGGTTTATGTGAATGAGCCGGTTATTTTAAACTACAAAATCTATACGCGGGTATCAGTCACCCAGTATGGGATCATTAAATTACCAAATACAGCAGGATTCTGGGCTGAAGAATATGATATTGGCAAGCAACCGCAGACTCACGAAGAGATCATAAATGGTCAAAAGTTCATCGTTGCTGAAATCAAACGAATGGCATTGTTTCCCACGGACGCCGGGAAAAAGACGATTGGCGCCATGGAGATTGAGTGCAATGTCCGGGTACAGCAAAGACGCAGATCTGTTTTTGATAGCTTTTTTGACGATCCTTTCTTTGGCAGGTCGGTGAGAAAATTAGTGCATTCAAATCCCGTTACTATAAATGTCCTACCTTTACCGGCAGAGAATAAACCATCGAATTATTCCGGTCTTGTTGGAAGTTTCAATGTCAATGCCAATGTTGATAAAAAGCAGGTGAAAACGAATGAAGCCATTTCTTTAAAAATAAATATATCAGGAACCGGCAATATTAAAATGATCCCCAATCCCAAAGTTGAATTGCCGACTGATTTTGAACAATATTCACCAAAGGTTTCGGAAAAAATAAGCCGCAATGATCGAGGCATAACAGGCAGCAAAACTTTTGAATACGTTTTGGTTGCCAGGTATCCCGGCGAGCAAAAAATTAAGCCGATTGAATTTTCATACTTTGATGTGAGAACTAAAAAGTATAAAACACTTCGAACAAAGGCAATTCTCGTTAATGTTGAAAAATCAGGAGACCAATTCGTTACGGTTACATCAGGGCACAGTAAAGAAGATGTTAAATATCTTGGACAGGATATTCGATTCATTCAACAAGGAATTCCAGATTTCAAAAAAATCGGGTCACAATTTTACAAAAGTTTTTATTTCCTGATAATTTTATTACTGCCTTTGATAGCTGTTGGTGTTTCTTATGGCTATCGTCGTCATTTGGATAAAATAAGCGGCAATGTGGCTTATGCCCGCAGTCGCAAAGCGAATCAAATGGCAATGAAACGGCTTTCCAAAGCGAAAAAATTCTTGTCTCCGAACACACAAAAGCAGTATTATGCCGAAGTTGCGAAATCGCTTTTAGGGTTTCTTGGGGATAAATTAAACATACCTTCTGCCGGAATCATTACCGACGAAGTTGAAGATTTGATGAAAAATAAGAATGTAAAGGAAGACGTCATAAAGCAATATCTTTTATGTTTGAAAATGTGCGACTACCAGCGTTTTGCACCATCAGATGCTCAATTGGAAGAAATGGAAATATTTTTTGATGAGGCAAAACAAGCGATTGTTTCTTTGGAAAAAGTGATATAATTGCTTATCGAATGGAGCGTTATGCCAGGGGGATTTTCTTCGATCTTCAAAGCTGGTGAGTTAAAAAAGGGGGAGACAAGGAGATGGGGTGAGAGGGAGATTACGCTTTCAAGTTTTTTGAATATTTTCTACTTCCGCATTTTTTAAATGTGACTATACAGGAATCTCGACAGTTACTTACCATCTTTCTAGTATACCGAGAGATTCTTCACTTCCCATCATCCCAAATCCCTTCCCTCGTTCAGAATGACATTCACTCGAGAAGTCGCTGAATTATTGAAAAGCGAAATTCTTTACAAACAGAGCAACTTTTTCCAACGGATTTAAGAACCTAACTGATTTAATCCGTTGGGTTCTTAAATCCGTTGGAAATTTTATCTTGAATAACTTGTCGGTTTGAGGCGAAGCTTCGCTGAATAGTTACGGAATTTTTAAGAAAAAAACCTGTTCTGTTTGTACAAATTTTTGGAACCAAAGATACATAAAGGGAATCAATGACAAAGTTAAGTAGAAATATTATTATATTTAGTATAACAATTATATTAACGCTGATAGCGAATTTTCAAGCTAATGCAAATCACAACCAGCATGTTTTTGAGCAGGCAAACGAGTTATATCAGCAAGAAAAATTTGGGGAAGCCATTACGCAATATCTTGAAATTATCAACAATGGATATGAAAACTGGCAGCTCTATTTCAACTTGGGAAATTCCTATTACCGAACAGGACAATTCGGCAGGTCTATTTTAAATTTTGAAAGAGCCTATCGGCTGAATCCTAAAAATGAAGATGTGGTTTTTAATCTCCATTTGGTGAATACAAAAGTAGTGGATAATATCAAGACACCGCCTTTAACAGAATTTATCAACGACGTTAAAAACGTGTTAAGCAAAACAGCATTAATTTGGCTGACGATTACCGCTTATTTAGGATTGGCTGCACTGATAATATTAAAAATGTTCCTGTCAAAAAGAAGGATTCAACGGCTGTTGCAAATTATTTTGATACCTGTTGTTATCGTATTGTTACTGGCGACTTCTATTTTGATCCTGAGAATTAATGAAAACACAAGCGTGAAATATGCAATTGTATTGACTGATAAGGTTGATGTTTTGGGTGAGCCATCTGATAGTGGTACAGAATTGTTTTCACTCCATGAAGGAGCAAAATTCAAAATTGAAGAATACAGCGGAGGATGGGCAAAAATCAGGTTGTCAGATGGAAATGTCGGTTGGCTTAAAAAGGATGTTTTTGAGATAATTTAACTTCCTTCGTTTTTTTTGAAAAGTATTTGGTTATGTCTAAAATTTGATGGTACAGAGATTTTTGATTCTTGATCCTTGTTACTGGATACCTCCCAATCCATCCAGAATCAAGCGGAACGTCCGCCATCTTTTGGGGGGATATCAAGCATCGTTTCAAATTATAGTTACAGTCCACTGTGCTGGGAATAATTAAGGTTATAAATACGCTTGCAAAAAAGGGGATAATTTGCCAAAATATCAAAAGGAAGAAGCGCGGCTTAATTATCAAACAAATGTTGAAAAAGCAACAATCGTAGCGCTAATCCTGGTTATTTTATTATTCCTATTTTTTCCTACATTTGATCTCACCAGAAAAGAAGATAGTGAAGTTGTTTTTACATCATTAAGCATAGAGGATATCCCATTAACACGGCAGGGTACGCGCCGTAAACCGCCTCCAAAACCAGCTGTTCCAATTCCCAGCGATGATGATTTAATTCCGGAAGATCTAACAATTGAAGAGACTGATTTGAACTTTGACCTGGCTTCAGAACAGTTAGGCCCGGGAGTGCTTTCAGGACGTCCGGCTATTTTTCAACCACGACCTGTTTTTGAAGTCATCCCGGAATATCCACAAGAACTGCAAAAAAAAGGGATTGAAGGATTTGTGAAATTGCATCTTCATGTTGATAAAGCCGGACGAGTGATCAAAGCGATTGTTCTTGAAAATACAACAAATAGTAAAGTGTGTGCCAATGCTTCATTATCAGCTGCTTTGAAATGCCGATATATCCCGGCTAAATCATCAGGAAAGGCAGTTGATATCTGGATCAATAGAACTTATACATTTGGTTTACAGAGATGAGAAAATGTAATCGTTACCGGGAAAGCACAAATGGGATGAGATCGTTTAGATAAACAAAAAAAAGCCCAACGGATGAGCAGCCAACGGATAAAAAATGTGTGGAACTATCTAATAAATTGAAAGTATAAATTTCCTGTTGCATGTAAAATTCAATGTCGGAAATTCGGTAGCTATTCAGCGTAGTAACCAATGTCATTCAGAGGGAGCTTGCGACCGAAGAATCTCCCCAATATTCAAACTTTTGTTAAAATAATACGAGATTCTTCACTTCCCATCATCACTACCCCCCTCCCTCGTTCAGAATGACATTGATACAACAGATATAGCTGAATAGTTACGAAATTCGAAATAAAAGAAAAATGGATTTTAGAACATGAATCATCAATATAATGAAAAAGTAGTGGATCATTTTATGAATCCCAGGAATGTCGGGGAGATTGAAGATGCGGATGGCATTGGTGATGTTGGCAGCCCCAGTTGCGGTGATGTTATGAAATTGTTCATTAAAGTTGAAAATGATATCATAATCGATGTAAAATATAAAACTTTCGGATGTGCTGCAGCAATCGCTTCGGGCAGCATGGCGACTGAACTTATAAAGGGAAAAACAATAAATGAAGCGTTAAAGATCACCAATGATCGCGTAACCGAACAGTTGGGCGGTCTTCCTAAAGCGAAACGTCATTGTTCTGTTTTGGCAGAACAGGCATTGCAAAATGCGTTAAATGATTATTATAAAAGAAAGGGAATCCCTTCGCCTATCAAGTTGATGTCTGAACAAGATTTGGTTGAAGATTAGGGTCGTGTGAGTAGATTAGTGATTACTGATGTTAATTTATTTTTGTAATTACAGTTTTGAGTTAAGGCGACTAATGAGTTTCTAAACAATGATATTCTTGCCCATTAGGCAAAAAAATACAAAATACGAAAAAGAGCAATTGAAAGGTAGTATAGTAAAAAGGGAATTGGGTAATAAAAAATTTTTCAGTATTGTGAATTCCAAATTACCCAATAAACTAATTACCCAATTACCTTTTTGACCGTTTTAAAAGACTCGCTTTGTTTTCAAAGTTATTCACACCTAATTGGTTCTGGATTATCCGGGTTAGGAAGTTGAGGCGAAGAAAACTAAAATTTTATCAATCATCAGGCTTGACTTTTTAATTAAAAAATCGTATATTAGCCACTCAAAAAAAAATGATTTCGTTCCTGTAATTAAATATTTATTAAGCAATTTGAAAATAATTTTAATAAATCCTTTAATCTAATTTCATAATTATTAAACAAAAATCAAGGAGAATTTCCAATGAAAGCAACTGTAGATCCCGATCTCTGCACAGGGTGCGAACTTTGTGTTGACGAATGTCCTGATGTATTTGAAATGAATGATGACGATTTGGCAGTAGTAAAAGTTGATGTTGTTCCAGCAGACGCAGAAGAAAGCGCTCAAGAAGCAGCAGATGATTGTCCTTCAGAAGCAATTACAATTGAATAATTGTAAATATTCAGTGAGGTTACACATGTCATTCTGAGAGAGCTTGCGACCGAAGAATCTCCCAAACATCCACACATCTTTCGAAATAATACGAGATTCTTCACTTCCCAACATCACCATTTCCCACCCTCGTTCAGAATGACTTGAATAGCTGAACAGTTACGAATAATTTTTTTATTGTTCACACCCGGTGATATTATTATTACCGGGTGTTTTTGTTTTAATACCCAGGTTGGGATATATCAAAAAAAAGGAGATAATAACTTGATTATTGTCTCCATTTTATTTTAAACCTAATAGTAAAAATGAATCTTGAGTAATGTCGAATTCTCAAAACATATTTCTTGAATCTTTTTTTTTGCTTATCGTATCAAATTCTGCACAAGAATCTTCGCACCATCATGAAATAAAACTTCAATTTTGCGGCTGTCGATAATATTTTTAACTACACCCAAACCGAAGGTCTTATGATTGATCGCTGTGGCTACTTCGTAATTCGTTTCCATTACATAATCAGAGGCTGATTCGGATTGTGTTTCTTCCAACAAGCGAGTCCATTTGTCCCGGCGTGTGCGGCGTTTGACAGGTTTTTCTTGTGTTTCTTTGGATGTTGTTGCTCCAGCAGTGTCAGCTGTTTCTCCCTTTGGCTTTCTATATCTATGATAAGCTTCACAGGTTTTGCACATTAATTTATCCATTTTTTCATCTGCAATGGTAGTAATAACATGAATCCTGTCAGACTTGCATTTGCCACAATAAGATTCGATCTCTTGACCAATTTTGATTGTTCCCATTAAAACTCCTCGAAAATATATTTTAAATATTATCAGTTTTCGATTAATAATACATGTCGTCAAAATTTTAAACATATAATGTAATGAATTTAATCTTCATAATCAAGATATTTGTTTAATTATTTTTTATAATTGACATTATCGAATTTTTTAAGTACTTTGCAGTGTGAAAGGAAAAGAATATGCAAAAACCACAAAACTGCATTTTAACCATTTTTGGCGCTTCCGGTGATCTGACAAAAAGAAAATTAATGCCAGCGCTTTTTGATTTATTCTTAAGAAATTTTATGCCGGAAAAATTTTCGGTTCTTGGAACAGGTCGCACGAAATTTTCTGATGATTCATTTCGAGAGAGTATGCTTGAAGCCTTGAACAAATATTATTCAAAGCAAAAAGTTGATAAAAGTATGGTGGCGCAATTTTTAAAAAATATTTATTACCTGCCAACTGATTCAAAAAATGAGAAAGATTTTGAAAAATTAAAATCCAGGTTGGATGAATTGGATCACCAAGTTCAGAGTAACAATAATTACATCTACTATTTAGCAACCTCACCATCTTTGTTTGAAACCATTTCTAAAAATTTAGGTAATGTTGGTTTGCAATTACAGGGCGATGGTACAAGTTGGAAAAGAATTGTTTTGGAGAAACCTTTTGGTTACGACCTCAAGTCTGCAACAAGTTTAAATACCAACCTGTTGAAAAATTTTACCGAAGATCAAATTTATCGAATCGATCATTATTTAGGGAAAGAAACCGTACAAAATATATTGGCGCTCCGGTTTTCCAATGGAATTTTTGAGCCGCTCTGGAATAGGAATTACATTCATCATGTTGAAGTAACCGCAGCCGAGTCCATTGGCGTTGAAGACAGGGGCGGGTATTATGACACTTCAGGAGCATTGAGAGACATGGTGCAAAACCATTTGCTCCAGGTAGTAGCAACAGTTGCCATGGAACCGCCATCAAAATTTGAAGCAAACGCTGTCCGAAATGAAAAGGTAAAAATATTTCAATCTTTAAGTCCGATTGATCCTGAAAATGTTGTTAAACAAGTTATTCGCGGACAATATCTACCAGCAGTAATAAAAGGAGAAAAAATAGCTGGCTACCGGGAAGAGAAAGGTGTCCCCGGAAATTCTAAAACAGAAACCTTTGTGGCGATGAAATTCTACATTGATAGCTGGCGCTGGGCAGGCGTTCCGTTTTTTGTAAGAACAGGTAAACGATTGCCAACACGTGTAACAGAAGTGGTCATTGATTTTAAAAATACACCGCATTCTCTGTTCAGGAATGAACAAACCAGTAGCATAAGTGATAACCAACTGGTAATTCGCATCCAACCGGATGAAGGCATTTCACTCAAGTTTGGCATGAAACGACCCGGAACAGGATTCAATATTAAAACCGTGGACATGGATTTTCATTATTCTGATTTGGGAACGGATTCATTGCCTGAGGCTTACGAACGTCTATTGTTGGATTGTATGTTGGGCGATGCTACACTCTATGCCCGCGCTGACGCTGTTGAAGCTTGTTGGGAATTTGTTACTCCAATACTTGAGTCGTGGCAGGAGAATCCGGAAATAAAAGTCCACGGTTATCCGGTTGGCACCTGGGGGCCTGAAATAGCCAATGACTTGTTTGTTGATCCGGGTGAATGTTGGTACAATCCCTGTGGAGAATTGGTGTAAAATAGAAAATAAATGAGTCCACTTTAAAAACCACTAATTACACGAATTGCACGAATTTCAATTACACTAATTTCAATAAAATCAATCTCAGCAGATTTCTATTATTGATTGATCCACCGAAGATGAATTAGTGAAAATTCGTGTAATTAGTGGTTAAGAGCTTTTTAGAGTAGACTCATAAACGGGAAAGAAATCATGAAACAAAGGATCAAAATATTTGAAACGATTAGGAGTTTGGCTGAATTTGTAGCACATGAATTTCAGCTTGCAGTTAAAAACGCTGCCGACGATGGAAATATTTTTTGTGTGGCGCTTTCCGGCGGAAGTACGCCAAAAGCTTTGTTTAAAATGTTAGCCAAACCGGAGTATCGGGAAACAATATCATGGGATAATGTTCATCTGTTCTGGGGCGATGAAAGGAACGTTCCACCGAATGACAAAGAGAGTAATTTTGGGAAAACAAAAAATGCTCTGTTAGATTACATTGAAATCCAACAAACAAATATTCACAGAATTCGCGGTGAAGAAAATCCATTCATTGAGGTGACAAACTACAAAAGAGAAATCGAAAAAGTCGTTCCGTTTGGGAATACATTAATACCCAGGTTTGATTGGATTTTTCTTGGGCTCGGCAGTGATGGGCATACCGCATCAATTTTTCCCCTTTCAAATGTACTAAACAAAAAGGGAAAAATATGTTCAGTTGCTAAACACCCGGTAAGCGGACAGGAACGGATTACATTCACTTTGCCATTGATCAATAATGCAAAGAGAGTATCATTTCTGGTATCGGGTGAAGGAAAAGCAAATATTTTGAAAAAGATCTTAAAATCTGAAAAAGGAAGCAAAAAATACCCGGCTGCCTTGGTACAACCTGAAAACGGGATTTTGGAGTGGTATATTGATGAAGCTTCGGGGAAGTATTTATAGGTTTTTTGAAATAACAACAAAACCAAGCTCCAACGGAGCGAAATATTCAAACTTCGGGCAGCGCCCGAAGTTGAAAGAGCGAAATCAGATGCCAGAAAATAATGGAATTAAATTCATCAGGACTAATTCAAGTGAAAAAGAAAATATGAAAAAATTTCTTACATCATCAGGACTCGAAGTCCCGGCTGTAACAGCAGACCAGATGCGGGAAATAGATCGCATTGCCATGGAAGAAACCGGGCCAAATCTTTTTCAAATGATGGAAAATGGAGGGCGATGTCTGGCGCTAATTACCATTGGTACTCTATTAGAAAAATGGAAAAAAGCGAACATTATCGTTATGGCGGGAGCCGGTGGGAATGGCGGTGGGGGAATTTGCGCGGCAAGACATTTGGCTAACAGAAAAGCCTGTGTAAAACTCTGTCTTTCAAATCCGGATAAATTATCCGAAGTACCGGCTTTTCAGAGAAAAATTTATTTAGCAGCAGGCGGAAAAGAAATTGGGTTTGAAAAATTGAAAAAAGAAAAACCTGATTTCATTATCGATGCGCTTATCGGTTACAGTCTGAACGGTGCGCCAAGAGGGAGAACTCTTGAATTAATTGAATGGGCTAATCACTCAAAAGCAGAAATTTTCTCACTTGATATCCCCTCAGGCATCGATTCCACATCAGGGAAAACACCAGGAAAATTTATAAAAGCAATGGGCACGGTTACATTGGCGCTTCCCAAATCAGGATTGACTAATAAAAACTCGGGCAAGCTTTTCCTGGCAGACCTTGGCATCCCGGAAGCCACGTTTAAAAAAATCGGAATAACTCGCCGTGATCCTTTTGGAGAGAATTTTTTTGCTCCGATGAAAATTATAGATGAGGATTAAAAAAATGAAAACAATTTTTAAACAAATTATCGTTTTCTTAATAACCTTGATAATTGCACCTTCAGTTTTGGCTTATAAAGACATTACAACTGTGGAGCTTCATAATCGTCTTGTCCATGGCGATACTTTACTGCTGTTAGATGTCCGGGAGATATCAGAATACCAGGCAGGGCATATTGCGGAACCACCGGGACAACTTCCGCTTACACCAGTCAATTTGCCGTGGAGTAGCAATGTTCTTTCAGCAGAGTACGAAAGATTACCAAGAGATATTGATATTGTTGTTTATTGCCGCTCCGGGGGCAGAAGCGCTGGCGCATCGCAGTTTTTACAGAATAAAGGATTCACACGTATAATTAACATGATTGGTGGATTTAATTCCTGGACTTATCAGCGAAGGGACGGAAGCTATGGTGATCATAGCGGACAATGGATTTATTCGACAAATTCTGATCCTGTTGAAATAACCTGTTTAGAAACTGAAAAAACCAGTAAAATCATTTTCCCATCGGCAGCATTACCAGGGATTAATTCTCTATATGTGGAATTGCATTTTGTGTCAGATCAAATACCGGTTCCTCCAAATGTTCCAGTGTCGGATATCAATGGATTATTCAGGCTAACGGCGCTTGATCAATTTGGCATTAGCCAATTCGTTGGTGACTCATTGGTTCTACCAGATTCGGTGAAGATGAGATTCTTCCCACATTTTGAAAGATTGAAACCTGAATATTTAGTCAATCAAAATATGACTTGTTTTATCCCGGACCAGGGCTGGCAGTCTGTTTCATTCAATGTTGAGTCACTGTTTTTTACGAGAAATGAAACGGTAATCAGGAGATGGTATAATATTGAAGGTTTCGTGCCGACTGGTGTGGCAATGTTTTCTCAACCTAAACAACCTGAAGTAAAATTGTATCCTAATCCATTTAATAGTTCAATTAAAATTATTGCTGAACCCAATTCTGCAATTTCAATTTATGATATTAAAGGAAGGAAAATTAAACAATTGGATTCACAGGAGTGGCATCCAAATGAGTTTTTGAGTTCAGGGATTTATTTTATTAACATTGAATCGGTTAACCAGAGAATTACGAAGCAGGTGGTTTATTTGAAATAAGGTAATTATTCGACTAAACTCAATCTCTAAAAAAAATAAATTTCTCCCACAGGATTTGAACTCCCACCGAAAAAAATATATTTAAATATAATTCTGTAAGAGTTCCATTTCTGTGGGAGAACATACACAGATTTTTTAACCTGTAATCGGTTTAAAAGTATATTGAAAATTAAAACGCATTTAATAACTTCAAAGCCATAATCAAAATAGCGATGAGTAAAATGACCCTCACTATTTTCTCTCCTTTTTTTACGGCTAATTTAACTGCCCACCAACCGCCAAATGCCATGCCACCAGCAAGCGTTAAACCATAAATCCAGTTTATGTTTTCTGTAATCGCAAAAACAATAATTGCAGGAATTGTATAAAGGAAAATAATAAAAACCTTGTGCATGTTGGTATAAATGAGATTTAGTCTCATCAAATGGTGGAGTGTTGCCATTATGATAAAACCAACTCCTGCCTGGATAAATCCACCGTAAAATCCAATCCCGAAAAGGGCCGGATAAACATACCAGGGATTATATGTTGCATTTTCTTTGATCAAGTCCTTTTTGGAATTTGGGATAATTAGTGTGATAATTATTCCCATCATAACAATAGCTAAAATTTTCTCGAATAACTCATCACTAATTTTAACTGAAAGAAGTGCGCCCAGTATCGCTCCGGGGAGCGCAAAAGCAGCAAGTTTGAAACTTAATCTAAACTTTTCATATTTTTCGCGCTTAAAAGAAATGATAGCAGAAAGATTTTGAAGCAGAATTGCCACCCGGTTGGTACCATTGGCAAGTGAACCCTCCAGTCCTAAAAAAATAAGCACAGGAAGCGTGAGAGTCGAACCGCCTCCAGCCATCACATTAATGAATCCGGCAACCGATCCGAGTGAGAAGAGTAGTAAAAGTTTAACAATTTCGCTCATAATTTATTTTTAATTTTGGATAATTGGAAATTCAATATTTTTTGTATTCGACAAATCCCACATTACTCGAAAAACCAGCCTGCCGATTGATTCCATAACTTCGCCATCGACTGTTTCTGCTTTGTCTCGGGTGGAGTGATATGTTGGAAGTCCACCCATGGCATAAAGAAAAACTGCTGGAATCCCTTTTTTATGAAAAGGAAAATGATCGGAGTTGTTAGATGTCCAACGACGATGGATGTCTGCATAGCCAACCAGATGATTGAATTTTTCAAACATTTCTGCAAATTTGGGAAATGTGTTGCCGCCGACAATCATAACTCCATCCCTGCCAGATCCAACCATATCGAGATTGATTTTTGCCCTGGTATTTTTAATGGGGAAGAGCGGATTATCCACATAGAATTTTGAACCGAGCAATCCCATTTCTTCTCCTGAAAAAGCCACAAACAGAATTGATCTTTTAGGTTTTACCCCAAGCTGAGTAATGGCTTGGGCAACTTCCATTATTATTGCTGTCCCGGATGCATTATCATTAGCACCATAAAAAATTAGATCACCCAACCTGCCTAAATGATCAGCATGAGCACCCAATACAATAAATTCGTTTTTTAAAACAGGGTCATTACCAGGCAGATAACCGGCAATGTTTTTCGTGTGTGTTGCTTCTCTTAATTTAGCGTCAATTTTCAGCTTTACCCGATTTTTTAATTTTAATGAAAAACTTTTCTCGTTTTTGTTTATGTTGTCTTTAAGGTTTTTGACTGTTAACCCAGTACCTTTGAGTAAGTCGTTTGCTACTTTTTTCGTGATAATAGCTCCTGGAATTATCTGCTGATTCGCTGCAATACCAATTGGTGAACCAATGGAAAAAAATGCAGCAGCGCCATGATCTTTTGCATTTTTTGCTTTGCTGCGAATCCGGTGTGAATTTCCCCATTTAATATCTTTAATTGCAGGAGCGCCGCCTAATACAACAACTGTTTTCCCTTCAACGTTTAGCTTTTTATAATCGTTCCATTTATTATCCGGAGAAGTAATGCCATAACCTGCAAACACAATATCAGTGACTGCATCTATTGGTTGAGAAAAACCAGATGGAAGAAAATCTTTTTCAAGTATATAATTCACCCAAAGTGTATCCAATCCCTTTTTTGTTTTGATCAACACTTCCATGGATAATTGATTATTTTCACCGATAAAGTTGGGTGTAACAGAAAATAGTTGAAAAAATGAAGAGTCTCCAACTGCTGGTATTAATCCTATTTCCTGAAAATGTTTTGCAATGTATTTTGCCGTAAGGTTAAATTTATCTTCACCGGTACCGCGACCGGCAAATTCCGGACTGGCTAATTTTTCTACATGTTCCAAACACTCAATTGCTGAAATTGACCAGGCAGCATTATTGAGAGCCTTTGTGGTGGCTTGAGTTTGATCTTTCTTGTTTTGTGAATAACCAAAAGTAGAAAAAATTAATGGTACCAAATATATTGTGATTGTAAGTTTCGCTTTTTTGTTCATAGTTCTGGTTCCGTTAGATAAAAATATTGATTATTTGAAAAATTCCAATACAAGATTTACAAGATTATTGGGAAAAAATATAGTGACTGCTACTGCAACTGCTACTGCTAACTTTTGATTACGGCTTTTGAGTAAGATGAATTTTAATTTTTATTATGTTCCCATTGATTTTGACAATGCCATATTTGTTTTGATAGTCTTTAAAAATAAATTTATTTTTTTCCTGTTGGATAATTTTCAGATAGGGATCTAAATTTTCTACCAAATTATTAAATACATCACTTGCAAATTTGTGATTCGGGTAGGGGATAAAAAGCTGTGTGAAAACCTGGTCGGCGCCAACTTTATAATCTCCGACAACTGCAAATATTTTTCTGTTCAATTTTAAAATATCGCCTTGCCCAAAAGTATAAATCGGCTCCAGTCCATATTTTCCCCGAATTATTCTTATCGAGCCGGGAAAAAGATTTTTTTCGGGCAGATATTTCAGTACTTCAATGTGGTTGTTGGTTTTTATTGGTGACAGCAAAAACAAAGAGAATTGAACCATAGCAGGCAGGTTCTTTTTATTACCAGTGAAATTATTGATTTGAATAAAATAGTTCCCACTAAAAATTGTAAATTGGAATCGGTTGCCCGAGTTTCTTGCAGAAATTCCATTGATTGGAGTTTCCTGACCGCACTTCATTAAATAAATGCCCAGGGCAGATGTGGGGTATTCCATTTTATAAATTTCAATAGAAATTTCTTCTGAATTATTTTTATAGTCTTGTACGATTAATTCATCAAAACCGAATTCATGAAAAATTTCTGCTCCGCCATTGATATGGTTGAATAATGCTGTTTTTTTAAACACCCGGGAAGCTTCGCTTTTTACCCAGCCATTGATAACATTATTGCCTGGTAATTTTATTTGGGCAAGTGATTGGGATGTTATCAATAAATATAAAAGTGAAATTGTAAATTTTTTCATGTTTTTTATGGAAGTGTTTTAAATATAGCTTTACTAAACCTGATCTTTACAGAATGTAAGTTGACAGAATTTGTTGAATTAAAAAAATATTGATAATGGACAAACGATTCAAGGTTTAGTAAAGCTAAATTAACCTATTTTTAAATGTTCAATTTTATCCAAATCAGCAACACCGAGCCCAAGTCTTTCCGCGTAATGCAGGTATTCAGTGTACATTGGATGTTCATTGACCTTAACTTTCATCTCTTTTCGTTTCTTTACAATTAGTTGATGACAGGTCATGTCCAGTGCAAAAGGATCAGTGGCAAAAAACAGTGTGTTGTAATTGTAGGTAAATTTCGCATTAGGACCGGGACCGCCATCATACTGTCCAACAAGTCCATCTGTTATATTCAAGACCAATTTATCCCGAATGGGTGGGAATGCAAACACTTCAGTACAAACGTCAAAGAATAAGGGGCGATGCAGCCGATTACAGTTGCAAATAGCGCCATAGCCAATATTTTTTGTTGCCATGGAAATACCGTTTCCGGTGTTTTTAAATACAGGCACGTTTATTATTTTGGATAATTTTTGGGTGAGTAATTTACCAAAATAAGAATATTTGTTATTGAACACGTGTTGATTTAAATATGGCAAATCTTTTGGCGCCTCAACATCGACCCAGTAATAAACATCTTTGTCAAAATTATTTACACTGATGTGATTGCCGTCTTTGTCTAACCAACTGCTGTTGTCCTCGGATTTGCCTTCGGCAGCAGCTTCATCCATAGTTTGTAAACCTTCAATCCCAATGCCGGGGAATCTTTCCGGGGTGAAGCCGGCATCCGTCAGCATATAATCAAATCGATCCCAGATGATAATATTTTCTTTTTTGATTCCATTTTTTTGAAGCCAGTTTATGATTGAATCAACAACTTCAAGTCGTGTGCTGATTAATCCTGCGCCAACCGGATTTACTTTTATTCCAATAATATCATCTTTCTCAAAGAATAATTTAAAACTTTTTTCCAGATTTCCCCCGGTTAATTTTTCCATACCTGAAACAAACATCTTATCAACAATTTCCGGTACAGGCTTATCATTAATCATTGCTTTTTGATTATTAACTTCAACTACTCTTCCAGGGAACTCACCGGGAACAGAGTTTTTTGTTCTTGGTATTTTTAATATATCTTCCAAATTTGTTTTCGGTTTTTGCCGTTGTTTCTTTTCTTTTTTATCTTGTGCCCAGAGTGTTGGTGTTCCTAAAATTATACCTGCGCCGGCTGCTGAACCAGCTTTTAAGAAAGACCGCCTGTTAGCAGTGAAGCGCGTTTCCATTGAACTATATGAACTTTTTTTCATTTGGTGACTCCTAATAAAGAATATTCATTTTGATTATGAAAAATGGAAAGCTTAACTTGTTTAAATATAGATAGATAAAAAAGGTGCGGCGCATCTTTCGGATACGTCGCACCTGGATAGGACAAACAGTTCTTTAAGATGATAAAGAAGCCACATCTTGTGCTTGGGGCCCTTTATCACTGTCTTCAATAGTGAATTCAACTTTATCATTCGGTTGAAGTGTACGAAAACCCTCGCCGCGAATTGCAGTATAATGGACAAATATGTCCTCCCCTTCTTCACGCTCAATAAAGCCAAAGCCTTTAGTTTTGTTGAACCATTTGACAGTTCCGGTCTTCCGCTCTGCCACGATATTTTCACCTCCTTCAGGTAGTAAAATGAAAAATTATAACTAACTAAGAAGAGACAGAGCGTCTTGAACCAGTCCAGTCAAACTGTACTGCTAATAAGAACGACTGTCATACGAAAATAATGTAATATATTTTTTTGATATTGTCAAGTTAAAAATAAAATTGTGGTAAAATATTTTTTGTTGCGATATTTTATATATACCGAGTAACCTTTTTGTGAAACAACTTCAGTGAACCTTTAAGTATATTTGAAGTATAATCAGATAATTATTAAAATATTAGATACAGGAAAAAACGATGCAAAACAAGCTTAAAGAAAAATTACGTCATAATATTGTCATTTTTGATGGCGCAATCGGAACAGAAATTTACAAACGCAATTTCTTCATCAATGTCTCTTATGAAGGGCTGTGTTTGACAAACCCGGATGTAGTTAAAGATATTCATAAAAGTTATTTTGAAGCTGGCGCTGATGTGTTTACGACAAATACGTACGGTGCAAATTCAAACCTGTTATCAAGATTTGGTTTGGCTGACAAAGTGAAGGAAATAAATACAACGGCTGTGCAGCTTGCCCGGGAGTGCGGTGAAAAAAATACATTGATTGCCGGTTCAGTTGGTCCAGTTGGCAAGATGCCATATAAAAATGAAACTACCAAACAGAAAAGAATTGACGTTTTAATTGAACAAGTTGAAATTCTCATTGAGGCTGGTGTCGATTTTATTTTATTTGAAACGCTTTTTTCTCTAACTGATGTGGAACGTGTGATGAGTGTAATCAACCAGGTCAGGGAAATTCCCTTTGTAGTCAGTTTAAAAGTTGATAGAAACGGTGAATCTGCAAAAGGCGAACCATTCAAAGTCTTACTGCAGCCAATCAAGAATTCTATAAAAAAACCAACTGCTTTAGGTTTAAATTGTGGCGATGGCGCCGAGAGCTTGTTGCATGCCCTGGAAAAATTTATGCCCAGGGTGAATTATCCTGTTATCGTTCAGCCCAATGCCGGTATTCCCAAGCAGGTTGATGGTCGCCTGTTATATATGACAAACCCGGAGTACCTGACAATTTATGCACTCCGCTACGTCAATCTTGGGGCTCGTGCAATCGGCGGATGTTGTGGGACAGGACCTGATCATATTCGCGATATAGCAAGAAGCGTTCGTCCCATGTCCGTTTCAGAATATTCGAAACAGGTTTCGCTTTCTATCCCGGAAGAACACCTGCAAAAACCGGTGCCCATGGAAAAAAAATCTATTTTTGGGGCAAAACTGGCAAAAGGCGAATGGGTTACCACGGTAGAAATTGTCCCGCCACGGGGTTACAATCTTGAAAAGACAATTGAAAAAGCAAAACAATGTAAAGCAGCCGGAGTTGATGCGATAAATATCCCGGATGGACCACGAGCCAGTTCACGAATCTCACCAATAATTACCGCGGAACAAATATTGAGAAAAGCAGAAATAGAGCCGATATTGCATTTTTGCTGCCGGGATAAAAACCTGATTGGGATGCAAGCTGATATTTTAGGTTGTGCTGCAGCAGGCATTCGAAACATTCTTTATGTTACAGGTGATCCACCGAAATTAGGTGATTATCCTTTTGCATCTGCTGTATTTGATGTGGATTCAATTGGTGTGGTACAAATCCAGGATAAGTTGAACCGGGGAGTTGATCTCGGTGGAAAAGCCATCAACCAACCGACTCAAACATTGATTGGTGTGGGTGCCGATCCCAATTCATTAGACATGAAACGAGAGATCCGCCGGACTTTTGAAAAAGCAGAGGCCGGCGCTGAATATATCATTACCCAGCCGGTTTTTGAAACGGCGCCGTTGTTAATGTTTTTGGAAAAGATCAGCAAATTGAACCTTCCGGTTATAGCCGGTATTTGGCCCCTGGCGAGTTACAGAAATGCTGAATTTATGAAAAACGAGGTACCTGGTGTCGTCGTACCGGATGAGGTGATGGAAAGAATGTCAAAAGTCGATACGAAACAAGCCCAAAAGGAAGTAGGCATTCGTATTGCCCGGGAGAGTGTTGCAAAAATTCGTGAATATGTGGCAGGTATCCAGGTGAGCGCGCCGTTTGGGAACGTGGGGACGGCGATTGAGGTATTAAAGGGGTAATATATGGTATCTTATTGGCTTAACAATTTCTTGAAATCATAATAAAAAGTGAGAATATTTAATAAAAATCCAAGCTCCTAATTCCAAAATCCAAATAAATCTCAATTTCCAAATTCCAATTTTGAAAATTAGTTTGGAGCTTTGAATTTGGATATTGGAATTCCAACCACCAAATTTTGTCAATCCAGAAAAGCTAATGCACTTAATCGCATCTACCTTCAGCAAGAATATCCAGTCAAGTTTGTTTATTAGTTCCTAAACAGTAAAATTTATGCCCAATCTTCCTTCGACAGATTTTAACAATAGATCGAAGATGCGCCTTTTTTTTGGAGCATTGATTCGCCGAAGGAGAACTTACAGTTTCGCTAATTTACACTAATTCTCTTCCGGCGAACCTGTCCGCCGTTTAGTTGGGCGGATCAATCAATGACATAAATATTGAAGGAAGAATGATTTTATTGAAGTTAGAGCATTTATAATTAGCGCAATACGCGTAATCTTCGACAGATCCTATTAATAGGATCCGCTGAAGGTGGATTGGCGGTTTGAAAAGTACACTTTTTTATCAAACCCACTTCTTAATCCGCTTTCTCCTGTTTTCAGTTAAGTGTATTTCATTTTTTGTTTTTAATTTATAACACCACTAACTTATTATAATTTAAATAATTGCTTGCTACTCGAACAGGCTCTAATAAGAAAATCACAAAACAATAGGAATCAAACGATGAAAATAAAAATCATAACTATCTCATTAATATTACTGCTCCCAATAACTCTGTTTGCCCAGGGAAGACCATACGAAGGTCCGGAAGATCCAGCAGCCGATATTTCCGATCTTCGCGAAGGATTTATGAATGGCAACCGGGCGATTCTCTATTACCTAAACAACGGTCAAATCGCTGACATTTTTAAATTTGGTTATAATAATCCGCAAGACAGTAAATGGCCAAATAATAATTTGGGCACACGCTTGCTCGACGTGGGCACTGTTGTGGTTTTCAGTAAGGTCTTTGTCAAAAATGATTCAATCCCGGTAACCGATTTGAACGAAGTGGCATCCTTGAAAAGCACCGGGGATGTTGATTCAATGATCTTTGTCCAGTCAGGCTGGGGATGGAATGTGGATATAAATTATGAAAAGACAATCAAATGGCAATATTACCCGGTTAAGGGTTATTTGAATCCAACGCAGGACTATATTGCCATGAGTAATAAACCGGATTCCTGGCCCATTGAAGGATGGCCTTCCCGGGGATTTTTAAGAAAATGGCAAGGCGAATGGAATGGACGCTTTGGGCGGGGAATTCAATATGCAGATCTTGAAAGTTATTTTGTTTTTAATGACGCCCAGGATTTGGAGAAACTGGTCAAAAGGAATGATCCTGAACAAGGATTAATTACGGATAGTCTCCGGTATTATCCAAGACCCGGAAAATATATCGGTGATTTAAATCCGGGCGTTACGGTTCAAAAAGGATATCCCTGGGGTGGACTCGGAATCCGGATTTCTGCCCGGGGATTTCAATGGAATAACCCGGAAGCCCGGGATATGATATTCTGGGAATTCGATATATCCAATATTTCAGATTATGATTTACCTGTGAGCGGATTTGGATACGATCTCAATATGGCAGTGGGTGATGAGCATTTGCCTGATGATGATATTGGATACTTTAATGCAGAATTGGATATGGTTTATGTCTGGGATTACGATGGTGTTGGTGTTGGTGGAGTCATACCCGGCGTATTTGCGCTGGCTTATTTGGAAAGCCCCGGACTTGCGTATGATAATATAGATAATGATGACGATGGATTAATAGACGAAAAAAGAGACAACCCGGCTGGTGAAAAAATCGGACCTTATGATGGCATAACTGATGTGTCAAAATTTTTGGATTTCTACCAATTAAAAAATTCAGATTTGCATGAGCATTTTGAAGGTGATGAAGATCAGGATTGGTTGGATGGAAATGATGTGAATGGTAATGGCGTTTATGCGGTTAAACAGGAGGACGGAACATGGATCATGGAGCCGGGAGAAATCGCCGGGAGTGATGTGGGACTCGATGGTGTGGGACCTTTGGATTTGAATTACTTTGTTCCTGACCAGGGCGAGTGCAATCATATACCCGATTTCTTGGAGGGCCAAGGATGCGAGCCGAATTTCGCTGTTACCGATATTTCAGAATCCGATATGGTTGGTTTAACAAGTTTCCGTCTGAAGACTGACATGCAACGGAACACGTATAACTGGTATCATGTGGATGATGAAACATGTTTTGACTTTCTTAATGCCCACGTATTAGATGAATTTACCGGCGATACACCACAAAGTTTAACTTTTGTAGCAACTTCTTCAACATTTCCTCTTTACAAAGGCAGGACTGAACGAATTTCTGTCGCTTTACTTCATGCGTATGAAAACTTGCATGAAATATCTGCTGCGGGACATGAAGCAAGAAATCTCTTTAAATTAAAGGCAAATGCGCAGGTGATTTACGAAAATGATTACCGGTTTACCCAACCGCCGGTTATGCCAACAATCACAGCCACCAGCGGTGATGGAAAAGTCATATTAACCTGGGATGACCGGGCTGACAAATTAACTCGTGAACCAATGTTAAATCATATCAATGATTTTGAAGGTTACAAGCTGTATCGCTCAACTGATAAATATTTTCAGGATGCTGAAATTATTACCGATAACCACGGCGCGAGAATGGCAAAACAACCCATCTATCAATGCGATCTGATCGATGAGATTAAAGGGAATGCTGATTTCGGCGAGATTGGAGGTGTTGAATTCTATCTTGGCGATGATACCGGAATTAGCCATCATTTTGTTGATAGTCAGGTTCAAAACGGCAGGACTTATTATTATGCCATTGTCGCTTACGACTATGGTGCGCCTGAAATTACAACAGGGCTTTCTCCAACAGAAAACAATATCATCATTGAGCTGGATGAAGCTGAAAAAATTATTCGAATGGGCAAAAATGTTGCTGTTGTTATTCCCGGTCAACAGGCTGCCGGGTATAAACCTGCTTCAACTACTTCAATTGAAAATAATAATGTGATCGGTGCGGGAAGTGTTGTCCCTGAAATTTATGATATCAAAAAGGTAAAGGAAAATCATACTTATAAGATAGTGTTTGATGTGGATACAGTTGGGCATCGTAAGTATAATATAAAATTTCGTCATCCAATGGACTATCTCTATATCAATAATGGATATAAAGTGTTTGACGCCACGGAGGAAAACAGACTTGTATTAAGTGAATCCCCAGGGTATTACCGGAACATGAATATTGTGGAGAGATTAGTCACTGGTGTGGGTACCGAAGAATTTAAAAAATGTATCGATCCCGCAAAAGAAATATCATCGGATATTTTTGATGGAATTCAACTGAAAATAAAACTTCACGGGCTTTCAGCAGAATGGGATTCACTCAATTCCGGATGGCTGACTGGTAATTCTCCCATCAATGTGGCTGTGAGTGAACTTGCTGAAAGTTATTTTCCGTGGCGCTATGAAATCGTATTCACAGGCGATTCCGCGTTCACAACACAAACTACTGTTTCTTCAACCATTAAAGATTTTAACTATAAAAGGATACCCAAAGATGATATATTATTTGAGTACGATTTCCCGTTTTATGTAGTAAATAAAAATATGATTGATTCCACGGGAGCTTATGAAAAATTGGATATGGTTTTACATGACAGAAATATGAATGGCATGTTTGACGCGGATTCTGATTACATTTATATCGGACACATGAAAGATAGATCTACCGCATCCAAAACAAAAATTGACTGGACAGGTTCGGTAATACGAATCGATTTCCACAATGTGCCAAGTGAAAACGAAATGCCCAACCCCGGGGATATTTACCGTGTTGATTTTTACCGTCCTTATGTTGAAACTGACACACTAAAATTTACTGTCAACCCGGATACAGATGCTGATAGTAAATCATTGGACGAGGAGATGGAGAAGATCAGGATTGTCCCAAATCCTTATGTAATGACCAATGCAATGGAACCTGCGGTAAGTAATAAATTTTTAAATCAACGCCGCCGTGTAATGTTTACCCATATTCCAGCCAAATGTGTCATTCGTATTTTTACTTCGAGTGGTGTTTTGGTAGATAAAATGGATGTAATAAATGAACCAAACGAAGGCATCGTCCATTGGAATTTGCTTTCCAGGGAAGATTTGGAAGTGGCTGCCGGGATGTATATTTATCATATCAAGTCAAATGTAACTGGTAAAGAAAAAGTTGGTAAGTTTGCGATTATTAAATAAGATTGAGGTGATTGCACAGTAAGTTATATTCTGAAATTTAAACAATGATGAATCTTAATTCTACTTTGTCAGATTACAAATTTTGAATACCTGATTGTCATTCCGGCTTGTTTTTATGCCGAAATCCCCATGGTAATCACAGTGGATTCCTGCATTCCGCTTCGCTCCAGCCGGAATGACAGGAATTTAATGCTAATGTGACAAAGTTGAATTAATAAAGAAGACTATACATAAAAATTTTTAACCTTGACCAGTCAAATACAGACCAGTGGATTGAGTCTGCTAAAAATGTTGAAGCAAAGAGAGTGAAAAAGAATCAACTTGAATAAAATTAGTCATGTGAATAGATTGGAATTTAAAAAAAAACACGTACAAAAAGGGCATTAAAAATATGAGTGAAATCTATAATATTTATTGTGACGAAAGCTGTCATCTGGAAAATGACCAGCAAACGGTGATGGTTTTAGGGGCAGTCTGGTGTCCATTGGATAAAAAGACAGAAATTTTCAACCGTATTAAGGAGATAAAAAGAAAACACAGTTTCGATTCAAGTTTCGAGATTAAATGGACTAAAGTATCACCAGCAAAAGTACAATTTTATCTGGACATAATCGATTATTTTTTTGATGATGACGACCTACATTTCCGCACGCTCATTGTGCCTGATAAGAACAAATTAAATCACACAATTTACAATCAAACGCATGATGATTTTTACTATAAAATGTTTTTTGATATGCTAAAGGTAATTCTTAAACCTGAAGCAAGATACCGTATTTATTTAGATTATAAAGACACGCTGGGTGGTGAGAAAGTTAAGCGGCTTCACGATGTTTTGTGCAACAATATGTATGATTTTTCACGGGAAATTATTGAACGTGTACAGACCGTGTGTTCAAAAGAAGTACAGCTAATACAATTGACAGATTTGTTAATTGGCGCTATGTCTTATGTCAATCGTTGTTTAGATACAAATGTAGGAAAGGTTAATTTGGTAAATAGAATTCAACAAAGATCTGGATATTCGTTAACAAAGACAACGCTATTACTAGAACAAAAATTTAATGTATTTCGCTGGCACGCACGGGGATAATGGGCACAATTCTATCAAATGGCTTCATGATTTAGTTTTATTTGAAAAGTACGGTGGTGACTGGGATAAATATTTAAACGTTATCTACCAATACTTTTCAAAAGATTTTATTGAAAATAAGCCACGCTATAAAGGCATTAAATTAGCTCTTAAAAAACATCCCATGGAACAAGGCAAGGAAGCAACTTTTTGGCATCTTATTTCTACAGGCAAAACAGAAGAAGATCGAATCCCAGATTTCAGGCGTTGCGAAAGAATTCGCTGGCCAAAACCAATTATTGAACATGATACTGATGGAATTTTAAAAGTCTGGAAGAATAAAAGAAAAAGTGACACGAGAATATGTATGTGGCTTGAAGATGAAGAATATCTTGTGATTTTATCAGAACGAAAGGGATATTTATTACTATGGACTGCATATATGGTTACGAGATCACATACGAAAAGAAAGCTTCAGAAAGAATATACAGCTTATAAAAATGCAAAAGCCGTTCAATAAGAACGGCTTCGTTACTCCTTCTACACATGGTAGATGAGATGCTTATAATATCGTCAAAAAAAAATAAAAAGTCAAGATGTTTTTAAACAAAATTAATTTGAATAGATAATCTACTGTTAAGGAATAAACAAAGTGAATTCAAAATGGTTACAAAAAATAGTCATCATACTGGGTATATTTTTGCAGTCGCTCGCAGTGGCTAATATTGAAATAACCAATATCGCCCCGACTCCCTTGTTTCCAAAAATCAAAGAAGGTCAACCGTTGAAGCAGATTGCAAGACTTTCCGTGAGCAACACCCAGGAAGCAATTGCTTGTAAAGTGCGAATTTTCATTGAAGGTGAAAAGCTGTACATTGAAGACATTGGTATGGTGGCAAAGGGTGAAAGCGTTTATGATATCCATATATTGGATATACAGCAGCCCAAAAAGGTGTCCTTTGAGCTTTTCGGGGACGGAAAGATTAAAGCCGAAAAGACCCTCGTATGGCAGCCGCAGAAAAAATGGACGATCTATTGTGTGTCTTACTGCCATCAAGATCTTGGATTTGGTGATTATCCACATCGGCTTCGCACAACTATTCGCCACGCCAACATACGGCTGCCTTTGCAATATTGCCGGGAAACTGATGATTGGCATGAAGAAGATAAGTATCGATTTACGGTTGAAACAAGCGAGCCGATCACCAGTTTTATTGGTTTTTCCGGGAAGGAGAAAGCAAGGGAACTCGCTTTGCGCATTCGTGAGGGACGTATTGAAGTAGGAGGCCTGCACAATACAGCTCATGTGGCACAGTACAGTCACGAACTGATAGCGCGGCAATTCTACCTAGCTGCGCGTCATACTCCCGACCTGTTGAATGTAAAACCCGGTCTGACTGTTAAACAGGATGATGATATAGGGCTGACGTGGCCGCTGGCGACCTACGCGAAAGAAGCAGGATTCGAGTACCTGTTTCACGGTTATAATCGCCTGGCTAATCCCGATGTTTTGAAAAACGGGAAACGGGTATCAGGTGATGTTGAGATAGAAACAGGGTTGGGACAAAGTATCTATGCGGCTGCGAACGAACCGGCTTTCTTTCTGCAGGGGCCTGACGGCAGCCGGATCCTTACTTATGCGGCAAGCTATGCGACTTACTCTCTTCAGTGGAACCCACACGATCGAAATGAGTCGGATACTTTAACCCCCAGGCGTTTGGAACAACTCATTGCCGGCTTCGTTCGTCGCGGCTGGCCATTTATTATTCTCCCGTCACAGGATGCGACCGATTTTAACCTGGCAACCAGAAAGAATGCAAACCGTATTCACAAATGGAATGCTGAATACAGTTATCCTCACCTGGTCTGCGCCACCTGGAACATGTATTATGATGCGCTAAAAATTGAACTCAACAAGGGGCATAAGATAAAGACCCTGGCTTTGGATGTAAACAACCAGTGGACAGACCAGGACGCCACGGATGCGAAGCTTCTCGGCAAAGCCCGCATCGCGGGTGAGGCGATTCCGACAACGGAAAAACTTGCCGCGCTGGCACAACTGCTTTCGGGCGGTGGCGCAACCTGGACTGACCTCTACCAGGCATATCACCGCCTCATGCAATATCATGAACATACTAACGGCAAATTCGGTGTTGGCAGATCCGCTGAGGATTTGCGCTGGTACGAAACAGAACTCGCGGAGAACCGGGAAATGGTTACGGAAGCTTTCGAGTTTCAAAATAAAGTGCGCAAAGATGCCCAGCAGCGCTTGTCACAGGCTCTGACACGCAAAAGCGACAAGAACTTAATTGTCTTCAACCCGTTGTCGCGAAAACGCACGGATATGGTTCGATGCAGCACAGAAGATATTCCACCCGGTAAAAAAATCATTGACAGCGATACAGACAAAACTGTGGAACACCAGCGGCTTCCTGACAATACGGTGGTTTTTATTGCAGAAAATATCCCTGCTACTGGTTATAAGACATATAGTTTAAAAAAGGTTCGCAGGAAGGAATTTATGAAAGAGTTAAGCGGTTCGGTGCTCGAGAATGATTTTTACCGAATGGAGGTGGACAGACGGACTGGCGCGATCAGCAGTCTTTTTGACAAAGAAATAAATGTCAAACTCGTGGAACAGGGCGCACCGCATCGCTTCAACGAGTACTTGTACCAGAGATTTGATGAAGCAAAACGAGATTCGTCTTATCAACATCGAGACGCGCCCACCTATCGCATGAAAAATGCGGATGTATCCATACATTCCGGTCCCGTTGCCGACGTGGTTACTATCAAAGGCAAAGCCGAGGGCGCCAGAGAGATTCGTCAAACAGTGATCCTCTATCACCACTTGAAGCGAATCGACTTCGGCATGTTCGTTGATAAGAGTCCCTCCCGGATGAAGAAGGAAGGCGTCTATGTGGCGTTTCCGTTCAATGTGCCGGACTTCACATTGAGGCACGAGCTGCCCGGTGCAGTCATTGAGCCGTTCAGACAGCAGGTTAAAGGCAGTTGTACTGCGCACTATGCGATCCGGAGTTTTACAGACGTTTCCAACGACAAGTACGGCATAACGGTTTCTCCTATCGAGTGTTCACTGATATGCTATGGGCGACCGCGACCTTCTCCAATATTATGGGGCGAACACGGGTTTGATCGTTCCCAGGAATACCCGGAGAACAGTCGAATTTATCTCTACCTGATGAACAATATGTTCAGTGTGAATATCCCGGTTGACCAGCAGGGGCCTGTGAATTTTCATTGGGCTATCAGGAGTCACGCCGGGGATTGGAAAGCCGGCGGGGCAGATCGGTTCGGACGTCAGGTGCTTCAGCCTATGGTTGCCTGGCGCGCGGATGGCAAGAATAAGGGAACATGGCCGGGAACAGGCAGTTTCATGACGATTGATAAATCCAACATCATGTGCAGTACGATCAAGCCGGCTGGATCCGGAGTACCCTGGAGCCGGAAAGCGCCTACTATTACCGGGTTGTGGCTATCGACCGCTTTAATAACACCGGAATTCCGTGCGAACCGGTCAAGGTGACAACACTAAGCGCTGAACAGAAGAATCTTCCCCCGGTCAAAGTGGAGGGCGTGCGGGCTATCCTTGTTAGTCCTATCACTGCGTTTAATTTCGTTAATATACTGTTCCGAACCTCTTGTGAATCCGATGTTACAAAGTATGAAATTTTTCGTTCCAAAACCCCGGGCTTCACACCAGGCGCCGATACAAAAATCGGAATGGTAAGATCGGATGATATCATCAAAGGATCAAGTGACTATGGTAAAGTTTTGATTGATTATCCAATAAAAGATTTTGATCATGCAATGTATGCGGACAAAAAAGTCGAGCCGGATCAGACTTACTACTATAAAGTTTGTGCAATCGATGAGGCTGGGAACATTGGTGAATTCTCGAGAGAAGCCACTGCTTATACTGAAGTATTGATTGTTGACATACAAGGTAACATATCTTTTTCGGATAAGACCCGCATTGAAATTGTACCAACACTAAATCAAAAACGTGAGATTAGATATACAATTAACGAAACCGAACCAACGATTGAATCTTTAAAGTACAAAACTCCATTTACATTAGACAAAACAACTACAGTAAAAGCGGCAATTTTTGAAGGTGGGGAAAAACTACCGCTATCCACAGTTGAAAAAACCTTTTATAAATCTAATGATTACAATGTTATTTATAATACGCCTTACAGCAAAAAATGGCCATCTTCAGGTCACCTTGCATTGGTTGATAATGCAAAAGGAGCTTTGTACACAGATGGTTTTTGGCAGGGATTTGAATTTCAGGATATGGATTTAATTATCGACCTGAAGAAAACACAGTTGGTTTCTCAAATTAAATCCACCTTCCTGGGTTCTATTGGTGCATGGATTTTCTTGCCGCAATATGTTGAGTTTTTCGTTTCAACAGATGGAAAGACCTTTGTGTCTGCAGGAAAATTAAATACCGAAGAAAGTTTAGTTCATAGAGAAAATTTAATCAAAGAATATTCAGTGAATATACCCCGACAAGAGACCAGGTATATTAAAGTATTTGCACGTAATCAGGGTGTTTGTCCTCCCTGGCACGCAGGTGCGGGCGGCAAAGCCTGGTTGTTTGTGGATGAGATTTTTGTAGAATGAGAGTATGAGGAGTAACATGGAAAGAATTGGGCAGACGATAAATTTAATAATAACAACATCAATTACAACGAAATAGATGGAAACAGAAAAGGCAATAAATTATGAAAAACAACCAACTCATAATATATCAAACCGAAGATGGCAAAGTCAAAATTGAAACACATTTTGAAAATGAGACTGTATGGTTAAATCAGGCTCAAATAGGAGAACTTTTTCAAAAATCCAAAGCAACTATTAGTGAGCATATTAAGAATATATTTAAAGACGGTGAACTGGTAGAAGAACTGGTTGTTCGGGATTTCCGAACAACCACTCAACACGGTGCTATTAAAGGAATAACGCAGTCGAAAAATGTAAGACATTACAATCTTGATGTGGTTATTTCGGTTGGTTACAGAGTAAAATCGCACAGAGGTGTTCATTTTAGAAAATGGGCAACAGCACTTATCAAAGAGTTCTTGATAAAAGGCTTTGCAATGAACGATGAACTGCTAAAAGAAGCAGGAGGAGGAAACTATTTTGATGAGTTATTGGCTCGTATTCGCGATATTCGTTCATCAGAAAAAATTTATAGGCGCAAAATATTAGATATATACGCAACAAGTATCGACTACGACCCAAAAACAGAACAATCTGTAATGGTATTTAAAACCATACAAAATAAAATGCACTGGGCAACTCACGGAGGAACAGCGGCAGAAACTGTTTACAAACGAGTTGATTCATCAAAAGAGCATATTGGTCTAACCAATTTTAAAGGTGAAATTCCAACAAGAAAAGAAGTTGAAATTGCTAAAAAATATCTTTCAGAAGATGAATTAAATATCCTGAACAGAATGGTAACGGCATTTCTCGAAATTGCAGAAATCCAAGCATTAGACCGTACACCAATGTATATGGCTGATTGGATTAAGCAATTAGAAATTTTCTTGAAAATGACCAACAAAAATATTTTGCAACATTCAGGAACCATCAGCCATCAAAAAGCAATAGAAAAAGCACATACTGAATATGAAATTTATAAAGAGAAAATAAAGAATAGAATCACGCAGGTAGAAAAGGATTTTATGAAGCAGATAGAGAATAAAACAAAAGGCTTGATGAAATAAAATTTACAGAAGCGAAATTAGAACAGGCTTTTATTGCGCTTTTGAAAAATGAAGGATTTCCACATTGCTTGGGCAGTACTATTTCCCGTGCAGATGATTCTACCTGTGCCAGCAGGCAGACAGGGAAGTATTTATAGAGGAAGATTTGAAAATCTATTTGCTCAATCGAAATAAATAACAGTTCATATTAAAAAAAATAGTAATGGGAGATTTCATATAATCATGAAAAAGATATTTTTAATTTCAATAATATGTATATCCATGTTTGGTTTTGGCGGCATTAATCAGAAAAATCATGATGTTATAATGTGGTACGATAAACCGGCAACTGATTGGTATGAAGCATTACCTATTGGTAATGGAACATTAGGCGCAATGGTATTTGGAGGCATAAAACATGAAAAACTCCAGCTAAATGAAAACACGCTTTACTCTGCTGAACCCGGCAGGCGGCATGTGAAAATTGATGTAACTAAAAGCCTGGGAAAAGTAAAAGAGCTTATTAATGAAGGAGATTTTAAACAAATAAATAAAATTGTAGGTAACGAATGGATCGGAAGGGCACAATCCTGCTACCAACCTTTTGGTAACCTTGAAATTGAATTTGACCACTCTGAAAATGTAACGAATTATAAAAGAGAACTGGATATTTCACAAGCTATCTGTCGCACCTTTTATTCTATTGGCGATGTTCAATATCAACGCGAAACATTCGCTAGTTTCCCGGGACAAGTAATTATTATGAACTTAAGTTCAACGGGCAAAGGTAAAATTTCCTGTAAAATTGATTTACAGGGAGCGCATCTAACTGCAAATTCATCAATTGAAGGAAATGTGTTGGTTATGAAAGGGCAGGCGCCAGCATTAGCATTAAGAAGAACAATAAAAAATGTGCAGGATTGGGGGCAGGAGTGGATGTACCCTGAACTTTTTGAAAAGAATGGACAACCGATTCCGGGCACCGAAACAATAATGTATGGCGATAAACTGAATGGGCAGGGTACTTTTTATGAAGGACGTGTAGCAGTCGATTTACAAGGAGGCACATTAAATGTTGAAGGAAATAAACTTGTAATCTCAAATGCAGATAAAGTAAAAATAATACTGTCAGGAGATACCAGTTACAATGGTTTTGATAAAAGTCCCAGCAAAGAAGGAGTTGACCCTTCGGTTGTTGCATCTGCAAATCTTAAAAATGCTTTAAACAATAGTTATGATAACCTAAAAAAGACTCACCTAAAAGATTACAGGAAATTATTTGACAGAGTAAATTTTAGCCTTGGAGAGATGACAGAACAAAGTAAATTGCCAACCAACAAACGGCTTGAATTATTTAGTCAGGGAGGAGATGCTTCTCTTGTCGCATTGTTTATGCAATATTCCAGGTATCTTACCATAGCAGCTTCACGCGCCGGAGGGCAGCCAATAAACCTTCAGGGTATATGGAATGATCAAATTATACCCCCATGGGCAAGCGCTTATACCATGAATATCAATACTGAAATTTATTATTGGATGACAGAAGCTGCTAACCTGGGAGAGTGTGCTGAACCCATCCACCGTTTTATAAAAGAATTATCCGTTGACGGACAAAAACATGCCGGTGAAAGTTTTGGGCTAAATGGTTGGACCGCCCACCACAATACTACAATTTGGCGATGTGCTCAACCGGTTGACAATGCCTATTGTTCGTTCTGGCCCATGGCCGGCGGATGGCTATGTCAACAGATTTGGACGCATTATCAATATACAAATGACACTGAATTTTTAGAAGAATTCTGGCCTGTTTTGAAAGGCGCTGCAGAATTTTTAAGCGAATGGCTAATTTTATCAGACAAAGGTTACTATACAACTCCAATTGGTTCTTCGCCTGAACATGGATACTATCCCGAAGGAGCCGATTACAGGACTCCATTTTGCGAGGGCCCGACTATGGATATCATGATAATCAAAGAATTATTTACCAATTGTATCAAGGCTTCTCATATATTTGATGCGGACAAAGGTTTTTCAGAAAAACTAAAGAAGCAAAGGGACAATCTGCAACCGTATAAAATTGGGTCAAAAGGAGAGTTGCTTGAGTGGGATAAGGAATACAAAGAAGTTGATCCACAGCATAGGCATATTTCACATTTGTATGGCTTATGCCCGGGATATGAAATAACAAAGGATAAAACTCCCGAACTTTTTAACGCTGCAAAACGATCACTCGAAATAAGGGGTGATGAAGCGACCGGCTGGTCGATGGCATGGAAAGCCTGCTGTTGGGCAAGGTTGAAAGATGGCAACCATGCTTACAAAATCATAAATAACCTGTTTGTTCCGGGTGGAAGGAGAAAAGCCGGATTGTTGCCGAGTCTGCTGACTTCCTGCCCTCCTTTTAATATTGATGGAAACTTTGGCGCTGGAGCTGCAATAATAGAAATGTTATTGCAAAGCCATGAAACAGAAAAGGTTGGTGATGAAGAAATTCCAATTATTGAATTGCTTCCGGCTTTACCCGATGTTTGGGGAGAGGGAGAAATAACCGGATTATGTGCCAAAGGTGGATTTGTGGTGGATATGAGCTGGGAAAATGGCAAGTTGACAGATGTAAAAGTATTTTCAAAAAATGGGAATGAATGCATCGTAAGATATGGTGATAAAACGGTTCGTTTGAAGACAGAAAATAACAAACCTTATCATGTGAATATTTAGAGCCCCGGGAGAAATGGATGGCAAACTCAGCGCACTAAAGTACAGGCGAAGGAAAAAAAGATGATTGACGATTGCAGATTGACGATTAAAGATTGAAGAAGTTTTTAGATCGAAAATCATAAATCGTTAATCGTCAATCGTAAATGGATAGAGATCGAAAATCATCAATAAATAAAGGTAAGGAGATATGTATGACCAAACAATTATGGTTTGCCACGTTTGTTGCTGCCCTGGGTGGATTGTTATTTGGGTTTGATACTGCTGTTATCAATGGCACAACCTCTCAACTCAGGAATGTATTTAATCTCAGTGAGGCAAATCTGGGCCTGACTGTTGCCAGCGCACTGATCGGAACTATGTTCGGGGCGTTCTTCATTGGAAAGCCAACCGACAAATACGGCAGAAAGTTGATCCTTATATGGATGGCTGTATTTTATTTTGTGTCCGCTTTGGGAAGCGCACTGGCATGGGATTGGTATTCTTTTCTCGCGTTCAGATTTATCGGCGGCATCGGCGTCGGGGGCGCTTCGGTAGTCTCGCCAATGTATATTGCTGAAATATCTCCGGCTAAGTACAGGGGACGGCTGGTAGCGATTTTTCAATTCGATATCGTTTTTGGAATTCTTCTTGCGTTTTTCTCCAATTATCTTGTTGATTCTATGAAATTGGGAGCTGACAACTGGCGCTGGATGTTTGGCATGGAATGCCTGCCTGCAGCCGCGTTCTTTATCCTGTTGTTCTTCAACAAGCGCAGTCCGCGCTGGTTGGTTTCAATGGACAGGCTTGACGATGCGCGCGCTGTTCTTGATGTGATGGGTACTGATACCGGAAATGTTGATGAGGAAATAAATGAAATACGGAAAGCGCTGGCAGAAGAAAGCGAATTCAAGACGGAACCGTTGTTTCAAAGGAAATATTTTCGCCCATTGTGGATTGCCGCAGCGATTGCCATACTCGGGCAGTTGTCCGGTATTAATGTCGTCATGTATTATTCCGGCGACATCTTCCAGGTGGCAGGCGTGGATAAATCCAATGCGCTTCTTCAGACCATCTCCCTGGGCGGCATTAATTTTATTGTTACCCTGCTGGCGATAGCTGTCATTGACAAGTTGGGGCGCCGCGTCCTCATGATCGCCGGAAGCATTGGATATGTGATCAGTCTTTTCGCCATGGCAGCCGTGTTTTATGTCAGAGAAGGATCTCTGGGTTTCCTGTCATCGGTGCTTCTTGATGCGGATGGGATCACGTTTACAAGCGCAGGCAAGTACCTGCTATTAGGCGGAATGCTGGCTTTTGTGGCGTCACATGCATTTGGAATGGGCGCTGTGATCTGGGTTTACCTCAGCGAGATCTTTCCGAACCGAATCAGGGCGAGAGGTCAGGCGTTCGGATCTTTCTGTCTCTGGGTGTTCTGCGCGCTGGTTTCGTGGGTCTTTCCAGTTGCCGTGAAACAGCTCTCACCGGGGGCGCCGTTTCTTTTCTTCGCCGTATGTATGACCGGTCTTTTGTTTTGGGCAATATTCATCATGATTGAGACAAAGAACGTGCCGCTTGAGGAGATTCACAATAAACTTGGGATAGTATCTAAACAGTGAAATTCTTGCACAATGGGCAAGAAGAATCTTGACATTGATAGCATAAAGAAAAAGGTCGAGATCAAGATCGAGATCAAGAAAAAATTAAAGATGATTTTTTTCTTGATCTCGATCTCGACACCTGTACCCGAAGGGTATTGATCTTTTTATGTTACAAAAATTATCACCAATTAACCTGTCATTTCAGTTTATAGGAATTCTGGCTTGTCCAGGTTAGGAGGAAAAGTATCATGAGGCGTAAAGAACGACTATTGGCTGCAATAAGGCGGGAACCGGTTGATAGGATTCCGATGTTTGATTTCCTGTTTCAGAAACCGATGTACCAGGTTTTGATCGGTCGCACACCGGAAACATACAACGGCAGGGATGCGGTTGACTGCGCGATTGCCCTGGAGCATGATGGCGTCTGGCTGCCTTTTGGCGGGTTCAGCGGGTTCCAGCCTGAGATGCTGGATGAGAAGATATATATTGACGAGTGGGGTACGACATATCAGCAGGGCGATGCCTCGTGGCCCATCGACGCCCCGATCGGCTATCCCATCAAGTCACGGAAAGACCTTGCCGCGTATAAGCCGCCAGATCCAACGCTTCCGGGACGGGACTCTCAGATTATCGAGGCTGCAGCGATGGACAACGAAAACATCGCATTGCTGGGCGGTGTGCTTGGCCCTTTTACGGCAGCCTGGATGTTGTTGGGTTATGAACGCATTTGTTTTGCGCTGTATGATGACCCCGGGATGCTTACGGAGTGTTTCAAGATTGCCAACGACTACTACAAGGAAGCCGCGCGGCTTAGCGTAGAGGCGGGATGTGTCGGAATTTGGCTGTCTGATGACCTGGGTGACAGCCATAGCGGATTCATGAACGATGAACACTTTAAAAAGTTGCTGCTGCCACATCTGGCAGAGTTAGCGGAGTACATCGACGGACTGGGCGTTCCCGTTCTGCTGCATTCCTGTGGCTGCATCAAGCAATATCTGGATGACCTGGCGCAAACAAAGATCGCTGCAATCCATCCGCTGCAACGAACAGCAGGAATGGATCTGAAAATGGTAAAGGAGAAATATGGACATCGATTTTGTTTTATTGGTAATATTGACTCATCTCGAACGCTGCCGTTTGGTACACCGGAAGATGTAGCTGCCGAAGTAACAGAAACTATAAACATTGCCGCTCCCGGCAACGGTTACATTTTGGCATCCGATCATTCATTGCACGATGGAATTCCCATAGAAAATATTGTTGAGATGTTTCGCGTTGGTCGGGAATATGGAAGCTTGTTTTATCATACCTCGTAAATGAAAAAAGATTGAAGAACTAAAAGATGATTGACGATTGACGAATGCAGATTGAAGATTGAAGAAGTTTTAGATCGAAAATCATCAATCGTTGATCGTCAATCGTAAATGAAAAGAGATTTCAGATTGAAGAATGCAGGTTGACGATTGAAGAAGTTTTTAGATCGAAAATCATCAATCGTTAATCGTCAATCGTAAATAAATAGAGGTAAAAATATGAAAATAACAATAACAGCAACAGTAATTATTTTAGTACTATCTGCAAGCACGGCGATGTGTGAAAAGAACTTATCACAAAATCAAGAATGGTTCAGCGGCTATTCCAACACACTTTCCGGTAATAAATTTCAATATCATTCCCCAATTCCAACTGTGAATTCTGCGCTTTTGGTCAGAGCCTTGAATGAAAACCAGGTAGCTGAATGGGAGACGGACAAAGTGCCTGTTGACTTTCAGGGAGAGTCTATCAAATTTATCTGGATGTTCGCAATCGATGTCAATCCTAATCCTAAAAAATTCCGTCTGTATGTCAATAATGAGGAATATTTTCTTTTTGAAAATCCTCTATCAACCCAAAAGATGGAATGGAAAGTACCGGGTAAAAACGGGGCGGAACTCTTTTTCAAGGCGACGTTAATAGATCGTCACGATGACTTGCAAGGATTTGCTGTTTTAAAAATACCGGCTGAAAATTTAGTTGCCGGAAAGCGGGTTAAGATCAAAGTCGTGGGAGAACCGGCGGGCAGTCACGCCTGGTACATGACCTTTCGTTTTCCAATCACCGAAAGTGTGTCGATTAAATCTCCACCTGTTCTCTTACCTGAAAAGGATGGAGATTATCAACCCCTAATTATCGATTTTATCCATATAGGGGATCCGTTGAAAATAATCATTAGTTCAAAAAATAGTAAAAACGTTATATCCCAACTTGAGTTTGGAATAAACCGGTTTGAACTTCTAATACCCGCAGTTGACCGGGAAAAACAAATCGATGTACTTTTTGAGATTGAAGAAACAAAACCGTTCACTCAAAAAGTAATTCCAAAACGAGTACGAAAGATGGAAATTTACATTTTGCCGCATTCGCATACAGACATCGGTTATACGGATATTCAAACTGAAGTAGAACGTCAACATGTGCAGTTTATCGATCAGGCTTTGGGCATTATCGATTCCACAGCCACTTATCCTGCCGGTGCGCAATACAAGTGGAATATTGAAGTGTCCTGGGCATTAGATGCTTATTTAACAAACCAACCTTCTGAAAAACGCGAAAGACTGATCACAGCTATAAAGGAAGGACATATCGGGATTGAAGGTTTATACAACAACGTCCTTTCCGGATTATGTCGTCCGGAAGAGTTACTTCGATTGTTCAATTATTCAGTGAATTGTTCTGAAAAATACGGTCTGCCCAAAATTGAATCAGCAATGATCAGTGATGTTCCCGGCTACACCTGGGGTATTGTTGGCGCTATGTCTCAAGCCGGTATTAAATATTTTTCCCCGGCGCCCAATTACTTTGACCGCATAGGAACTATATTGGCAACCTGGGAAGACAAACCTTTTTATTGGCTGGGTCCCTCATCAAAGGATAAAGTTCTGGTCTGGATACCATTTTTTGGATATGGTTTGTCGCACACTCTCGGCTGCAAAATGACCGAAAATTTTGTTTTTGAATTTATGGATAAACTTGAAGAAAAAGAATACCCTTATGATTTAACCTATTTACGCTGGAGTGGCTTACGCGATAATTGGGGGCCAGAACCTCAAATTTCTGAATTCATTAAGAGATGGAACACTAAATACGCTTCTCCGAAATTTTTTATCTCCACGACACCCGAGGTATTTCGAAAATTCGAAGGACGTTACGGGGACCAGCTTCCAATTGTCCAAGGCGACTGGACACCTTATTGGGAAGACGGCGCAGCATCATCGGCAAAAGAAACAGCAATAAACCGAGCTTCTTCGGAACGACTCGTTCAAGCAGAGGCATTGTGGGCTATGTTAAATCCTGCAGCATATCCCAAAAATGAATTTTACGAAGCCTGGAAAAATGTATTAATGTATTCGGAACATACCTGGGGGGCAGATGTCAGCGTTACTGCACCGGAAAGTAAAAAGACAAGGGAGCTGTGGGAAATAAAACAAGCATTCGCTTTTGATGCTGAAGAACAATCTTTGAAGCTTATCGAAAAAGCATTCGAACAAGGAAATCTTCGACCATCTGAAATCGACGTATTTAATACAAATTCCTGGAAAAGAACAGACTTGGTTTATGTTCCGACCAACCTGTCAAAGGCAGGAGATAAAGTCACAGACCAAAATGGTAACCCGGTTCCTTGTCAACGGCTGTCAAATGGCGAGTTGGTGTTTGTCGTTAAAAACATCCCACCCTTTGCTGCAAAACGATATAAAATTACACCAGGGGAAATACATCGATGGGATTCAAAAACAAAAATAGAAGGGACGCAGCTTGACAATGGTATTGTCACTGTGAAATTGGATAAAACTACGGGAAATATTTGTGAGGTATACGCTGAAGGTATCAAAATAAATTTGGTGGATTTGAAATCAGACGAACAATTAAACGGATATTTATTTCTGCCCGGCAAAGATCTCGCTAATATTCGAAAAGCTGGCAAGGCAAAAATAAAGATCAAGGAAAACGGGCCGTTAGTTGTCTCTTTAATGGTAGAATCGGATGCGCCCGGATGTAACAAACTTAACAGGGAAATCAAGTTAATTGACGGATTTGATCGTGTTGACATTATAAACACAATTGATAAAAAACGCGCAGAGTTAAAACCCAACCTGGGAAACTGGGATTTTGCCCGCAGCAATGGAAAGGAAGGACTGCATTTTGCTTATCCTTTTAACGTTCCGGACGGCATCATGAGAATTGATATCCCCTTTGCTGTGATGAGACCTGAAACAGATCAAATACCGAGCGCTTGTAAAAACTGGTTTTCAGTCCAGCGGTGGATCGATATTTCTAACGAAAAATTTGGTGTTACCTGGGCGAATGCGGATGCACCTATGGTTGAAGTGGGTGAAATTTCGGGTAATATTCTTGGAAACTTGGGTGAGCAAAAAAAGCTTGATTATTGGAGGAGCAAAGTTGAGCCTACTCAAAAATTTTATTCGTGGGTGATGAATAATCATTGGCATACGAATTACAGAGCTTACCAGGAAGGTTTTGTTACTTTTAGTTATTCCATTCGCCCGCATAAAAAATACAATGCTGTTGAAGTGACCCGCTTTGGAATATCGTTCAGTCAGCCTTTGATTGTTGCGCCCGCAAAAGGTGAACCGGTTCTTCCTTCGCTGTTACGTGTGGAACCGGAAGCAGTGATCGTGACATCCCTTAAACCCAGTGAAGATGGCAAGGCATGGATGGTAAGGCTTTTTAATGCCGGTGGGTCTCCTGAAACGGTAGAATTAAATTGGAGAAATCAGAAATCCGATACGATGTACTTTAGCAACCTTTTAGAGAAAAAAGGTACAGGAGAAAATTTTTCAGCCCAGGATATTGCGATTAATTTAACTTATGCCCGTAAAATTGCCAATTGGTTTGCCTTTGGTACAAGCGTCAAATATATATCATCCCAAATCTGGCATACCAGCGCTAATGCAATTGCTTTGGATGTTGGCGTTTCAATCAACACAGTATTTTTTTCCCCGGATGGCAGCAGAAAAAATGGATTGAAAATCGGTATGAGTATTTCAAATTATGGATCTCCCACAGAAAAGAAATCCCACGGAAGAATACCATAAAAATCTCTTTTCTGTGGCGTGTTTCCGCCAGCTGGCGGATGGGCTAATTTTTAATACGAATTTACACCCTGTAATCGGTTACAAATAAAGAGCAAAACTCAGTTTAAATCAAATGTCAAAATGATTATAGTTAAAATAATTATATCCTTTAAAAACAATCATTTTGACTATAATTATTTTGACATTATATCTTTTTTGTGAATTTTTCAGGTTATAGTGCCTGACAAGTATATAAAATATTTATTGATATTCCTTCTTTATCCTTTTCCGCCTTTTCTCCTGCTCCCATTTTTTATTAATTTTCCGCTCTGTTGGACTGCTTGACCTGCCTTTTTTAACTGCTGCTACTTTCAAAATTTGAGCAACAGTTTCTTTCCCAACTGTCAACTCAACCTTATATTCGCCTTTGGAAACATAAACAGGCGCTACTTTTTTTCTCAACTGATCTTCGGGAAGATGTTTATACTTTTTATAATCTGCAATTGACTCGTGAATTGTTTCCAAATTTTGAGTGGCTCTGTTGAATTCGCCTACTAACTTTGCCATTTCAAGTTCGGATTTTTTCGACTTTTTTGCTTTTTCTAATGTTTTCAATGCGGCAGTGACTTTTTTTTGCGCTTTTTTATTTTGAAGCTTTGAAACAATTTCCCTGTCCAAAGTCAAATCCCATTTAAGCGTATTTATGCCTTTAACACCTTCATGTTTGATTTGTCGAACGATGTTTTCTTTTTGATCTTTTATTGTGAATAAAGTTTTTCCATCTTCGGCTAACCAATAATGAATTTCTAAAATGGTTGGATCATCCGGCCTTGTCCAGAACCGAGGCTTGCGCGACCAACGTGATTCTTCTTTAATTTCTTTGATGTCAAAAAGAAAAATATTCTTTTCCATCACTGCCGGCGTTAATTCCTGGATCGGTTCCACATTCATAACATAGCGCACTAAAGTGCAGGCAAAGGCTGAGGCAAAGGCGAAGGAAAAAAAGAATATCCTTAATCCTTGAATCTTATACCTTGCTTCGCCTTTGCCTTCGCCTCAGCCTTTTTGTATTATGAGTTAATTGACTTGGATTACAAAAAACTTTTGCACAAAAAACAAGGATTCAACTGGTAATACTATAAATGCTTCTTCCGTGAGTACCCACAACCAAATCATGATCCCGTGGATGAATAACCATATCGTGCGCTGGAGAAATAGGAATTCCTGTTTGCAAAACATGCCAGCTTTCCGCTTCGTCTAAAGAAACAAAAACACCCAAATCAGTTCCGACATACAATACATGTGGATTATACGGATCTTCCCGTATTACATTCACAGCTTCGTCGGGCATGTTTGATTTGATGGATTCCCAGGTTTCTCCAAAATCCCTGGTGCGATAGATGTAGCTGTGGAAATCATCGTTTCGGTATCCGTTCAAACTTAAGTATGCAGTTCCTTCTTCAAAACGGGATGCTTCTATTCGTGAACACCATAGTCCTTGGGGTAGATTCTGTCCAATTTCTTTCCAATCATAACCACTGTTTTTGGTGATCCAAATTCTGCCGTCGTCTGTACCAACATAAATTAAGCCATAGGTGATTTTCGATTCGGAGATAGTTGTGATTGTGGCATAAGGCACATCACCAACTGAATCAGGATTAGTCGTTATATCAGGACTGATGGCTTGCCAGTGATCACCTCTGTCAAATGAGCGGAATAACCGGTTACTTCCAAAATAAAGCACATTCCGGCTGTGGGATGAAAGAAGAATTGGCGTTTGCCAATTATAACGCAAACCCGGATCTTGCAGGTGAGGCCTTGGCGTAATCCGGATTGATTTCTTTGTTTTTGAATTTATTCGGGCATAATTGCCAAATTGAAATCCTGTGTAAACAGTGAAATCCTTGGGATCAATCTGAATGTACATGCCGTCTCCACCATAAATACGCTGCCAAGGTGAAAATCTGTCCGGCTTTGACCGGCTCGATCCTTTAAACACACCGTTATCCTGCAAACCGCCATAAATATTGTACGGCTCTGCCATATCAACATTGACTGTGTAAAACTGACCAACCGGTACGTAATTTAATTTCCACCAATTTTCACCGCCATCGTAAGTTATGTTTAATCCACCATCATTACCATCGATCAAATGATTCGGAAAATTTGGATCAACCCAGAAAGCCTGGTGATCGCCGTGCACGCCTTTGCCGCCGAGCCACTCAAAGTTTTTACCGCCATCATTTGAGGTGAGCAATGGAATGTCTAAAATATAAATTTTATTTTCGTCCTCTGGAGCAACTCTTATTTCCCCGAAATAATAGCCGTAAGTACTGTAGAAACTATTTATGTAATCTTCATTTGTTTTTGTCCAGGTTTTGCCTGCGTTGTCACTTCGGTAAACTTCAGCCCCAACGATAGTCGGATTAAAGGTTTGTGGATTATTCTTTTTAATGAAGTCGATAAAATCCTGGGTCGAAATATCACCATCAGTGAGCAAATCGCGAATGATTTGTGTGGTGTATTCTTTATGGAAACCATACCGGCGCAGGAAAGAATTGAGATCGTTATCTGTTAATCCAAGGATATCTCTTTTGGTCATTTTTAATAATTTGCGAGCGGTTATGGGTGCGTCTTCTTTTTGATCTTCATTTGGACGCGCTTGCTGGTTATCGACTAATGCATAAACGATACTTGGATTTTTCGGATAAACCGCCAAGCCAATCCTGCCGACAAACTCGCCTTGTGGGAAACCGCCACCGATCCGTTCCCAATTATCTCCGCCATCGATAGTTTTGTAAACACCACTACCGGTTCCTCCTTCGGTGAAGTCCCAGGCTTTCCTGTCTTTTTCCCAGGCTGCGGCATAAAGGACATCAGGATTCGTTGGATCCATTACGAGATCGACAAACCCGGTTCTTGGATTAACGTACAAAACCTTCTCCCATGTTTTTCCACCATCTTTCGTGCGATAAATTCCCCGCTCTTCATTTTCCGTATAAAGATGACCCAGCGCTGCCACGTAAACAATGTAAGAATTATTCGGATGAATAACAATTTTCCCAATATGATGACTGTCGCCCAATCCCATGAATTGCCAATTTTTTCCTTCATCGGTTGTTTTATAAATCCCAGTCCCTGAATAAGAGCTGCGACTGGAATTGTTTTCACCAGTACCAACCCAGATCATGTCTGGATTTTTCGCATCAATCGCAATATCCCCAATTGAAATAGCATTCTGGTTGTCAAACAGAGATTTAAATCCCATGCCATTGCTGGTTGTTTTCCAAAGTCCTCCAGTGGCATAAGCAACATAAAATGTGTAAGGCTCGTTTGGATGCGGTTCAATGTCCACCACGCGCCCGCTCATAACAATGGGCCCGACACATCGGAAAGAGAGATTTTTGAACAGGGAATTTTCTGTCATTTGCGCTCGTTGTTGGAAGGCTGCCAATTTTTGTTCCGGTGTTGATGGATTCTCTTGTGGGATTGTGGGTGGGCTAAAAAGAAAAGTGATAAGAAAAAGAATGATTATTATTTGGTGGATATTGTTGGTCATTGGAATTCTCCTTTTATGTTTGTAGTTTTAAACCAACGGATAGAAACAACCCAACGGATATTTAAGATGAAAGATCAAGGTCGATACTCTTCGAGCACAGGGATCAAGATCAAGAAAAAACTCATCTTTTCTTACTCGACCTTGATCTTAATCTTGACCTTTATTTAATCTTTCATCTGTTGGGTAGTTTCTATCTGTTGGAATTATTAGGTTACACTGTAACCTTTCACTTCTGATATTGAATCCCAATCACAAAACCCCTCCCCGAAGAAAAAATCCCCGATCCATGTTCCTTATAAGCTTCATCAAAAATATTTTCAAAAATAAAATTAAATTGCAAATGCCCGGACAATTCCCAAAAGTTCCTGAAGTTTAAAGTCGTCCAACCCGGAGTACCGCCATCGGGAATGCGACTGTCATCGATATCCCTGCTTGAAAGCCGATTTTGTTTGGTAGCAGAACGAATAAAGAGTTCAAACCAGAGTTTGGGGATTGGCAGATATTTTAATGAAATTTTACCCATTAATGGCGGTATGCGACTCATTGGTTCATCAAAAGTCCGGTTCTGACCGTAAGTCCAAAAAATAAATCCGGACAAGTACCAAGTTGGAGAAAGTCTCAAATTTCCGGTTAATTCACAGCCTGCAATGAATGCGTTGGCAGCATTTCGTTTTTGGTAAATACAGGCTTCATCGTTATCGCGAATCCCATTTTTGTTTTCATCATAGAAATTGAGTCCATTGTAACTGCCTTGATAACGATCGATTAAATCCTGAAGTTGATTATAATAAAGGAACATTGTACCGTCAAATTTATTGTGATGGAACTTTGCGCCTAATTCAAAATTATGACTTTTCTCTGGTTTTAAGCCAGGGCTTGGCGCATCGACACCGGCATTGGAAACTTTGAGAACAACCGCGTCATTGAAATTGGGCGCGCGAAAACCTTTGGCATAAGTGGCAATTAAATTTAACCATAATTTTGGTTTGTAACTGATGCCAACCGTGCCGGTCAAATCCCGGTAAGCATCTTTGAAATTACCAAAGGGCAATTCCAACGGAGAAAAGAGATTTACCTGGCTCCATCTCAAACCGAGTGTAATATCAGTTGCCGAGGTAATGATGAAGTTATCATTCATAAATATTCCCAGCGATTGATAAGTCGAGCCATCCGGGAAATTTCCTCTTTGTGCTTCGGATACACCGTTTTCAATTCTTGATCTGCTGCTCTTAATTTGATCGAAATAAAATTCATAACCATAAGTGAGAATTTGACTGGTGTTCAAAGCGGTATTCATTTGAAGGTACGAGCCCCAGGTGGTCAGGTCATTCTGATTTCTGATTTCCGAATTGCTTCCTGACTTTCTTTCGATTGTCCCTTCTTCTTCGAACTGGTAAGAAAAATTCCACAAATAAGAGCTGATCCATTTTAAATATTGTGGTTGAGAGCGAATCGTGATTGCGGAAAGATATCTGTTCTGGGGAGTGTAAAGGTAAGTTTCATATTGACCGGTGACATATTTATCATATCTAGGCACTTCATCTTGCTGAACGGTTAAAAAATCAAAATTGAGGGAAGTCTGTTGATTCAATTGATAACCAAATTTAAAATTCCCATTCCACTCTTTATAGCCGGTAGGATTTTGTAACCCAATATTTTTTCCCGCTTTCAAGTCACCGATATTTTTAATACCGAAATTTGAAAAAATGAAAAACTTCCTCGCTTTATGACCGAGTGAAAAAAATAAAATTTTCGATTGATCTGGTGATCCATAGCGAGCAGACCATTTGCTTTGAATACCCGGACGCAAACCATCGATTAAAAAAGGGGCAGAGATCATGTTAACAATCCCGCCAATAGCATCGGAACCATACATAACCGATCCCGGGCCTTTGGTCACTTCGATGCGATCTAAATTTTCAGCATTTATTGTATTCATGTATTGATTAGCACCAAAACGGAATGTTGGTTTGTTAAGTCTGATCCCATTATACAGCAGCAAAACATTTTTACCGATGAGTCCGCGAATGATTGGCGATCCATGCCCGGCTGTTGTTTTTTGTACCAGTACCCCCGGCTGTTCTTTTAAAGCATCAGCCGTATTTGAAGAAGCCCTTCCGGCTATATCTTCTCCGGTTGTTATCAAAATATCATGATGGCTTTTAAATACGTTTTCTATTCGACGACTGGCTGTGAAAACAATTTTATTAAATGAAATAGCAGACAGCTTTAGGTGAATTTTAATTTCTCTGGCATTTTTTTGTGGCAAATTGAGTTGAATTCTTTTTTCTGAATAAGCAACATGCTGAATAATGAGAACATGCTTTCCTTCCAAAACGTTTGTTAAACTGAATCTTCCGTCCAAGCCTGTTGTTGTCCCCCAATCGGAATCGTTTATAAAAATATTTACATTAGGAATTGGTTGTTGAGTCACTTCATCAAACACACGGCCTTTTATCATATTTTTTTGAGTGGCGGATAAAGCTGTTGAGGATTTTATCAATGCAAAAATAATAATCAGGGAAAATATAAATATGGATTCTTTTTTCATATATATAGTTGAAATAAAAAGTTAAATGACAAAATTATTACTGACAAAATAATTATTTGTTCTTATTCTGCCCAGGTTGTGTGGCAATATTAAAAAGTCAAAATAATTTAAGTCAAAATTATTAAAAATAAAATCAAAATAATTATTTTGACTTAAATTATTTTGACATGGGTTTTATTGTCAATGTGTTGAAATGCCTTTCTTTATACTTAAGATAAACTCTGAATTATTTTTATAAAAGTACAAAAAAATCCACCATAAAGTCAAGACAAAATTGATGAAAATAATTCTTGCAATAAAACTTAAATATTAATAACTTAAAATTAATGAATTTGATTTTGAACGAGCGCGATTAAATCAGGAGCCAATAGGAAAATGAAAAAATTTAAAGGGATGCTTTTATTGGTTTTTCTTGTTTCATTTATAATCATGAATTGTAAACCCGGAATCGAAAAGAAGATAGACAAATTATTTAAAAACTACAGCAGCAAAAATGTCCCTGGCACCAGTCTAAAAATCATAAAAGATGGCATGCCTGTTTTAACCAAATCCTATGGAGTAGCAAACATCGAACAGAAAATACTGGTAAAAAACAATACAAATTTTCGGCTGGCTTCTTTTACCAAACAATTCACTGCCATGTGTGCTGCAAAACTCGAAGAACAGGGTAAAATAAATTTCAGTCAAACTCTCACCGAAATTTTTCATCATTTTCCGGTTTATGGAAAAAATATCACAATAAATCATCTCATACATCATACTTCAGGTTTGATTGATTATGAATCTCTAATACCAGATACCGCTACGATTCAAGTGCTTGATGACGATGTGCTGAAAATGATGATGGAATTGGATTCGACTTATTTTCCACCAGGGTCAAAATACAAATATAGTAATTCAGCTTACGCGGTTTTGGCAAAAATAATTGAAAAAATTTCAGGGATTTCATTTGCGCATTACTTAAAAGAAAATATTTTTGATCCGCTGGGAATGAAAAATACGGTCGCTTATGAAAAAGGAATTTCCGAAGTAAAAAATCGTGCGTTTGGCTATGCGGTTAAGAATGGCGAATTTGTTTTTAAGGATCAAAGTTTAACCAGCGCAGTATTAGGCGATGGCGGAATATATTCTTCTGTGGATGACCTATTTAAATGGGATCAGGCTTTATATACTGATAAATTGGTTAGGTTTGAAACAAAACAAAAAATATTTACCTCAGGAGTTTTAACAGACAACACACAAACCGGTTATGGTTTCGGCTGGCGCCTGGATGAATTTAAAGGTCACCAAAGACAGCATCATACCGGGTCAACCTGTGGCTTTACAACAATTATTCAACGTTACCCGGAAGATAACTTTACTATCATCATTTTGACGAATCGTAATAAACCGATGCTGAATGAAATAGCAGATGGGATTGCTGATTTATTTCTATACTCAAACTAAAGTGGTTTTGAGATTTATATTTTCGGAGTACAATCTCCACAGTAGCGGATCAATTAAAATTTAAATGTTTCGCAGTAATGAAGACCTTTATGGATTGTGGCGGCGCATAAAGGCGCCGCACTCCGAAATCAATTATTAAATAAGAATTAAACTCAAATATTATTAATTGCCTGATTTATCACAATTAGATAGAGAGTATAAATATGGTTTGGGAACAGAGATACCATCCTCTTCGCGAAGAATGGATTATTGTTGCTGCGCATCGACAAAATCGACCCTGGACCGGAGAAGAAGTAACAGGCAAGGATGAAAATATTCCTGACTACGATCCTGATTGTTATTTGTGCCCGGGGAATATACGCGCCAGTGGTGTTCAAAATCCTGATTATGAACAAACCCACGTTTTTGATAATGACTATGGTTGTGTTAGTTTTAATGCTCCCCAAGTTCATCAGGAAGAACCGGGAGTTTATCAGCGGAAACCAGCACATGGTTTTGCCCGTGTTGTATGCTACCATCCCAAACATAATTTAACACTTTCTGAATTAAGCATCAATGAAATTGTGACATTGGCGAAAGTTTGGCAGCAACAATATCGCGAATTAAGCAGCCATCCGAAAATAAATCATGTTTTGATTTTTGAAAATAAGGGCGAGCTTGTTGGCGTCTCTAATCCACATCCGCATTGTCAAATTTATGCAACGAATTTTGTTTTCAAATTTATCGAAACTGAAGCACGGGTTTGCCAACAGTATTACATAAAAAAGAATAGAATCTTATTCCAGGATATTATCAAAGCAGAACAAAAAGAAACAAGTCGCATTATTTGTGAAAATGATTCTGCAATTGCATTCATCCCGTATTTTGCCCGCTATGCCTATGAAGTGTTTGTCGCTCCAAAAGAAACTCATTTGAGTATAGCAAACCTGTCATCAAAAGAATTGATAGATTTTGCGGAAATATTGAAACGTATTCTGATAAAATTTGATAATTTATGGCAGATGCCTTTTCCGTATGTGATGCCTTTACACCAGGCACCGACCGATGGTAAAGATTACAGCAGTTTTCATTTTCACATTGAATTTCATCCGCCTTTACGAAAACCGAATTTGCTGAAATATCTCGCTGGTCCTGAAATAGGAGGGGGGAACTTTTTGAGTGATACATCACCGGACGAGAAAGCAAAAGAGTTAAGAGAATTGCCAGATGTGCATTTTTCTGCTAATGGTAGATGAGTCAATGTGAAAATTCCAAATTCCAAAAAACAAATTCCAAATAAATCTCAATATTCAAATTCCAATTTTCAAACAAAAAAACGCCGTTTCGATCATTGAATATTGAAATTTATCCCGATAGAAAAGAATCGGGACAAGTGTTGTTATTTGGAATTTGATTTTTGGAATTTTTGTCAATCGTAAACCAGAACCCAAAATTAAAAAGGATACTATTTTGAATAAAATTTCTCAATTATTAAATCCAATCAGAAAATTACACGAAACAATAAGAAATTCGGTTATCGAAGCTTGTGAAAATTCATCATTAGAGCAGATGTCTGAAATCGCTCATGAGGCAGACGATGATACGATCTACGCGATTGATAAAATCAGCGAAGAAATCCTGATTGATTTTTTTACCAAACACATTTCGCCGCAAACGTCAATTGTTTTAATTGCAGAAGGATTGCATGGAGGAAAACTAATTTTACCATTGGGTACTCGTGAAGAAGATTGCGTGTGGCGCATTATTATTGATCCCATCGATGGCACAAGAGGATTAATGTACCAAAAAAGAAGCGGTTGGATTTTGACAGGTGTGGCGCCAAATAAGGGAACTACAACAAATCTCAGGGATATTGAATTAGCAATTCAAACAGAAATCCCAGTTGTTAAACAGCATTTGTCCGATGTTGTTTGGGCGTTTAAAGGCAATGGTGCAAAAGCTGAACGTTTCAACAGAATTACAAAAGAAACGACAGCAATTAAATTAACGCCTTCCCGGGCGCATTCAATTGCTCACGGTTTTGCCATGATTTCCCGCTTTTTCCCTGGCGCACGGGATATACTGGCATCAATTGATGAGGAAATAATTTACGAAACATTAGGACCTGTTCAACCGGGGAAAGCCCATTGCTTTGAAGATCAATATCTTTGCACAGGTGGGCAGCTTTATGAATTAATGAGCGGGCATGATCGGTTCAACGCTGATTTGCGTCCATTGATTGAGCAAAAACTAAAAGAACGCGACGTAGTGTTGGGCATTTGCTGCCACCCTTACGACATTTGCACAGAATTAATTGCAAGAGAATTGGGCGTGATAATTACAGATGAAAAAGGTGAAAATTTATCAGCAAAGCTTTCTACCAATGAGGATGTGATATGGGTGGGATATGCGAATTCATTTATTAGAGATCAGATTGAACCTCATTTATTAACAGCTCTAAAGAATCATAATCTTATTTAGAGCGATATGTTCATTTTTTTTATATTTCAACCGCTCTATCTCCCTCTCCTTTTTAAAGGAGAGGGTCGGGGTGAGGTCAAGAAAACTTGTTTATGAAGCAAACCAAAAAACAAAAAAATATGTTCAAAATCATTCACGGTACTTATAAAAATCTCCCTGATGTAAAAAAATTTATTGATATCATAAACAATCTAAATCAACAAAAAATTCCAGAAGCTTTTTCTTTGTTTGATAACAAAAATGATTTAATTGTAACCCGCGCGCCCGGAAGACTGGATGTGATGGGTGGGATTGCAGATTATTCCGGTTCGCTTGTTTTACAAAAAACAATAAATGAAGCAACTTTTGCTGCTATTCAACTGAACACAAAACGAGAAATAAAAATAATAAGTTTATCCGGGGAAGAAAACAGAATTTCGTTTTTTAAGATGACTTTGGATGATTTTGAAAAAAATGGCAAATCCATTGACTATAATTCGGCAAAAGCTTTTTTTAAAAAAGCTCCGGGAACTCACTGGGCAGCTTACGTGGCAGGCGCTTTTTTAGTTTTGGAGAAAGAAAAAAATGTAAATTTTAAGCAGGGTGCACACATACTGATTCACTCAAATGTCCCCGAAGGAAAGGGAGTAAGTTCCTCTGCTGCTTTGGAAGTAGCAGCCATGAAAGCAATTGTGACAGCATTTTCAATTAACATCAGTTCCAAAGAATTAGCCTTGTTGTGTCAGAAGGTGGAGAATTTAATTACTGGCGTTCCGTGTGGAATTATGGATCAAATGACATCCGTATTCGGAACTCAAAATGAATTGTTACCAATTTTATGTCAACCCGCAGAATTGAAAGAACTGGTTAAAATCCCGGAAGATTTAAAATTTTGGGGAATAGATTCTGGTGTGCGCCATTCTATTGGAGGAACAGCCTACACTTCTGTTCGTGTGGGAACATTTATGGGCTATCGAATATTAGCAGAGCTTGCGAAGTTTGAAATCCATAACAGCAACGAAAAAGGAAAAGTTGAAATTCACGATATGTTGTGGAACGGTTATTTATCAAATATCTCTCCCTCCATATTTGAACAAAATTACGCAAATAGCATCCCGCTTCAAATATCAGGCAAAGAATTTATAAATAAATATTATGGGATTACAGACAGGGTGACTCAAATATTGCCCGATTTGGTTTATGCTGTGCGTATACTAACTCGTCATCCAATTTACGAAAATTTCCGTGTTAACCTGTTTAGCGAATTAATTCAAGCGCCGCAAACTGAACGAAATCTAAAATTGTTGGGTGAATTGATGTTTCAGTCCCATGCTTCATATTCTGCCTGTGGATTGGGTTCGGAAGAAACGGATTTGTTGGTTCAATTAGTCAGGCAGATGGGGATTGGGAAAGGTTTATTGGGAGCCAAAATTACCGGTGGTGGAAGCGGCGGTACTGTTTTCATATTGGGTAAGAAAACTGCCTTTGATATTGTTGAAAACATTGCAGAAGCATACAATTCTCAAACAGGAATCGAGCCATACATTTTTAAAGATTCATCTGTTGGAGCAGATGAGTTCGGGTATTTGATTTTAAAAAAAGAAGAATTATAATTTAAATATTGCGCTTTTTGCAAATCAAACGTAATTTCTACTTGACATTTTAAACTTTTGTTTTATATCTTGTTTAGGGGGCTGGATTAAATAACTTTCCCATTTCAACTTTAAAATTTGTTAGGTAGAGGAAGTAGATGCTGTACAAAATAGGATATGATGAACAAAAAAAATTTGCTTCTTTAAGTCCAATTGCATTTAAGGACTTTGTAAGCTTTGGTAAGAAGGAAAAAGAATTAGAGGATCTAATAGCCAAGAACATTCTGGAGGTGCTATTTGAAGAGTCAAGCTTAATGCCAATATTTCAGGAAGAGTCTGGACAGGCAAGAGCAGACATTTATGCGCTTAACGAAAATGGCGAGTTAGTGGTCTTTGAATTAAAGCGTGGTTCAGCGGCACACGGAGCGGTACACCAGGCATTACGATATACGGAAGAAGCGGGACAATGGAGTTATTCAAAACTCGAAAAAGAATATCAAGCACATGTCAGAACAAATACAGAACTCTCCAAGGCCCACACGGAAGTTTTTGGCCTTAACGAAGAACTGGAATTCACGCAATTCAACAACAAGCAGTACATAGTAGTTATTGGAAGTGCGGCAGATGATTCTTTGATTTCCGCAGTTGATTACTGGAAGAACCAAGGTCTGTCGATTGATTTCCTGCCATATAGAATCTATACTATTGATGGTGAACATTACTTTGAATTCTTTGCCTTACCGTATGATAAGCATTTGAATCCTGGTTTTGTCAAGGGTGTACTATTTGATACAAATCGAAATTACAATCCGAATTCCATTTGGGATATGATAGAACATAGTACAATTGAAGCCTACGGTGATTCTAAAAGGTTTGTTGAACACGTTTCACCCGGCGATATAGTGTTCTTTTCTCATAAAATGTGTGGAGTAATTGCCGCAGCAAAAGTAAAGAAAGGTATTCTCAAAAAGCCAGATGACCAGACATACGCAAGAGATGTTGAGTTTCTGACTCCAGTACCCAGCCGTGGCAATACCATCAAAGCTATAGTATTACCAGTGAAATCTTTGTTTTTTGTGCAAAAGTTTTTTCTAACCCAGATCATTTAACTCTTACATCAAAAAGGCTGAGGCGAAGGCTAAGGCGGAGTAAGGTATAAGATTAAAGGATTAAGAATTTTTTT
>JADHVV010000023.1 GCA_016783825.1 Candidatus Zhuqueibacterota bacterium
CACTAAAGCAACCGCGTTCTTTTGATGGTTCTTTGGTTTGGGACATACTTTCCTCCTTAAATGTAGGGTTCATTTTCAAGGTGGAAAGTTGTTACCCCCTAATTCGCCAAATTTGTTAAATGTTTTGTTAGCAAATACATTTAATAAGATAAATCTTTGCATGATCATGCTTTTCCTCACACTCGAATGCCAGAAGCTTATGCCGATTCTCCCCTACCTTCATTCTTATATCTCAGTACCGTCGGGCATGGTTCGGAATATTCCAGGGATAGAAATGATTTCCGAAGAGATTTAAAACAGAAATTCTTTCAAGAAATTTTAAAAGAAAAATACTACGGTCTCGATACTTTAAAACCGGTAATCATTTCCCTTTGATCTGATTGGTAACATTTATCATTTGATAATTTGCCACCGTAAGAACAAAAATATTTCACCTATTATATTCATACTAATAACACCTTATCTTTGGTAAAAATATAAGAACTTTTAGTAACGACAAGAAATTTGCAGGTGAATACAAAGTCATTTGGGATGGAAAGGGTGACCATGGGAAGGCTGTTTGTTGCGGAATCAATTTAAGTTAACTCAAAATAGGCAAATATTTTTTTTCTTTACATCAATAAATCTCATAAAGGTCCAATTTATACATTAATTCAGAAGACTCATTTTTCCATTTCCAACTGATACATGACAAAGATAGCAGTTGACATCCAATTTGGTAGCTATTGTTTATTTTGTAAAAAATTAATCCCTCGTAATTGAACATCGTCAAAACAACCAGTGTCATCAAAAGAACCAACTCCCACCAAACCATGTGATAATGTGGAATCTGTTGCTGTTAGGATTGGAACGTCCATATCATCAAGAAAGGCTTTGATCTCACCAGTACGTGATTGATAAGTAACCTTGAAATTATGATAAGATTTATCGCCAAGTCTGGCATTGGACTCGCCAGCAGGTTCGTGATTGATCTTTACTCTATCTTTTCCATTTACTATTCCGATAATATTATGCTTTGATGCTGATTGCTTACAAAAATGAACATAATAAAAATGTGTTAAATCCTGGTAATGAAAAACAACATTCATATCCCTGCCATGAATAAGAGTATCTTGAGTCGATTTAATTTTCCCGGTAAAAACAAAATCTTTTACATCAAAGTTCTTAAGTAGTGTATAGGCTTGAGGAGACCTGATCTCTCTTTCAGGTCCTGGGTGAATCAAAGCATAAACTTTTGAGCCACTATCTTGAATAATTTTCCAAACCTCTTTTGGGTAACTGACCCATTCATCAGTTTTACCATCTTCGAAATCTTCTGTTATTAAAACAGGTAATTCCTGCAGGTTTTTTCCTGAACCAGACTTTTTTGATTCACTACATGATATAAAAAAGAAAATAAAAAGCAAAATTGATACCATCTTTAAAACGGTATTACTATTTATAAAAATTAAACGCATATCTATTCTCCTTAATAAGATAAAATATTATGCCACCATTCCATCATGATAGCCCGGTCTTGCCCAACACAAAACATGAGGTCCAGCTAAATGTGATAATCTTGTTTCCAGAGTTTTTCTATTAATTTCCACTTTTTTTTCTGAGACAAACTTATTTACTATACGAATATTTTCTAGTAAAGTCTCTCTGCCAAAATGCCCAATCATTGAAGTAGCTACTCCGGGTTGAGTCCAGGCATATTGCAATAATTCCCCAGGTGTAGCTTCTTTGCCAACAATGTTCCGCATTACTTTCATAGCAATTACACCAACATTTTTTTTGTTTGCTGCTGGTAATGCAACTTCTGCAAAATCACCGTATTTAGTCGGATTCATTGCCAATAGCGCAACATCGATGTCTAATTTTTCAATTAGCTCCTTTGATTTTTGAGAACTATTCATACAGGAAAATCCGATGAAACGAACAACACCTTCGTCTTTTAACTGATTCATCATCTTATAAACGCCTTTTTCCAATACAGCAATATCTTCAGAAGGCTCGATGCTGTGAATCATTAGGATATCAATATAATCTGTTCGCATATGCTTGAGACTGCGTTCAATCTCTTTCTTGGCTTCATCCGGTTTTCTTGATTCAAACTTTGTTGAAATAATGATATTATCTCGATACTTTGGCAGTATTCTTCCAAATCGTTCCTCACTGCTCATGGAAGCGCCCCATTGATAACCTGAACTTGTATCAAAAAAATTAATACCAGACTCCACTGCTTTCTCCAAAATCGACTCCCAGTCTCCATCTTTATTTTTAAGAAATTGAGATCCACCACCAAATGAGAGAATAGACACTTCTAATCCTGTTTTGCCCAAAGTACGCATGGGCATTTTATCAAATTTTTGTTGCTTACATAAAGAGAAAAATCCAATTGAAGAGAGACCAATAATCCCGGCTGATGATTGTTTTAAAAAGTCTCGGCGTGAAATATTTGAACGTATTGTTTTCATAATGAAAAAACCTTATATTTATTTTATTGTATATTATTTAGCTTATTCTACTTTTATTGAACTATTACATCTTTTACGATGTAATATTCACCAAGAATTTAACCAATTTTTGTTTTAGTTTCAAGACTTTTTCTTAATTAATCACCAAATTTTTGGATAAAGTAAATTCACTCTTTCAGTAATAATATCTAAATCTGGCAGTACTGTGATTAATTGTTCATATTTGGGTTCTTCAAAATATATCGAGGCCATTCGTAGCAACACAGACATATCAAAATAACATCCCTGCCAACTTGTAATTTGCTGGTATTGCCATTCTTTTTTCTGTATTGCATAAGGGATAAGAAATTCTAAAGCCTTTTGAATGCTGCGACCGTCTTCCGTTTCAAAATCCCAGATATCCACACCAACAATATCGCCTAACTTTGCTGCGGCAAACATCGCTTCCAGATTGAATGTGCTGTAAGAAAAAGCTCGTGTCCTTTCTAATTCTCGTGGTTGCCGACCATCTGGTTCAATCTGATCTGCAATACGTTTCATTTTGAATTTGCGCAATACTTCTTTTGCTTTCTCTTCCTTACCGGTATATAAGGAAAAATAGGCAACCTGAACATCGTACCAGGTGCCATGGTTATTATCTCTTGCTGCTTCCTTTTGTCCGTTCTTACTATGCAATAGCCATTTCAAATATTGCGCAAACCACTCCTCCAACTCTTTTTGATCCTGCTCTGTCCAATAGTTCGATTCGGAGATTAATCCAACTCCATCAGCTATCCGAAAAAACGATCTTGTATCAATGATACCAACTCCTCGACCATCGGAAATTCCAGGTATATGCTGGGCATACTTTAAATGCGGATTCATACGGGTTGCTTTGTTCAGAAACCAGTTTCGCACCAATTTGGCAGCATGTTCAGCATAATTTTCATTGTCCGTTAAAAAATAAGCTAACGCGAGTGTCGATACATTCAAATCTAACTCGCGCAGCGGACGTTTATCATATTGTTCCCGTTTCGGATTAGTTCTTCCGTCATGACGAACATAGGGTAAACCATCTTCAGTTTCCGGATTAGACCACCAATAAGGCGATAAACTCATGTAATCATGTTTATCACCACTGGGCGGGGTAAATGGTTTGGTCATCACTGAAAATGATCCTGCTTTTAAACTGATATTTGCTTCATCAGATATTTTATTAAACGCTGGTAATAATTTTTTATCACCTTCTAAAATGCGCTGTTTTACCTTTGTGAGCATTTCAAGGTCGAGTAAAAATATACGAGGTACATTTATTCCATTTGTTTCTTTTGCAATGTTTGTATTTATATAACAGAATAGTACACAAAAAATAACAAGATAAGCTATTAATTTTTTTAGTCCATCTTTAATTCGCATTTTTTCCTTCTTAATCTTTTGTTTAATTGTAAGTTATTTTAACCCACTAATATATCTATTTTTTGGTATTAATTTAACGATAATATTCAGCTTTTACATTACTTATAACATTCTGATCAGCAAAGTATTCAGCAGGAATAAAATACAATTAAAAATATCCGTGAAAATCTGTGTCATCCGCGTTATAGTAATTTTATAATGTAATTCGCTAATTCGTGGCTAATTCCTTTGCAAAAAAATGATTGAACTGACAAGAGATTATCGCACTAAAATACACTTTTTTGTCGCTTGAAAACTACCAGCTTGTAATTTGTAATAATATATCCCGCTGGCAAGACCAATAAAATTCCAGGTATACCGGTGATTACCGGGAAATAAGTTCTGCGACACCAGCGTCTTAACCTTCTCTCCCTTAATGTTATAGACTTTTAATGTTACAAAACTTTCCTGATGGATGGAAAATTCAATTGTTGTAAATGGATTGAATGGATTGGGATAATTTTGGCTTAAGCTGAAATTTACAGGAATTTGTTCATTGGCATAATCCAAACCGCTGGGACTGTAAATAATAGCATTTGTTAAATAAATACCGGCTCTGTTCGTCGGATTCATAACTCTAAGACGCACCTTATGCTCTGACATTGGCAACTGATATTTCCAAAACGGAATGAATTTTCGTACTGTATAATTTGTCGGTATGTTTGTGGTTTCTACATAATTTCCATCAATGTACATTGCAACCTTAAAGGTATAATCTGTTGTTATTCCTTGTGCAAGCCATGCTTCTCCATTTACTGCAAATCCATTTCCTACAAACTGGAAGGTGACGTCATCGGTCAAAAAAGTATATAATTCTTTCTTCTCAAGAGGATAATGCCCATCAAATCCAACTTCTAATTGTACCGGTTCTGGATTTTGTACTTTTATCGCTGCTTTTTCTCCGTCCACATCACCGCCATTTTTCTCGATTAGCTCCAGTGCCTGACGATAAGACATATCATAAGCGTCCAGAAGAGAAATAGTGGTATGTTGGAAATCAATTGGTTCTACTTCGGAAAGCCCTTGCTTCCAATAATCCGGAATACTGTCACAACCGATCACAGTGCCGAGTATTCCGCCAGCGCTTGCGGGATTACAATCAGAATCATCACCGCAGCGTGTACTAATGTCAATTGTTTTACCAAAATCCCTTTCTCCGTACAACAGTCCGACTAATATCCATGCGGAATTAATTTTCGCATCAATATTAAAATCGCTAAAAACTCCATGGGGGCAGCCAACATCATTATTCCACTTATCATGTACTTTTAGCCAGGTAATTTTCCAGTTGTCTGGATTTTGAGAATGCCAATTAATAACATCCCGCATGCATAATCCGTACTTGCTTTCGGGTGGAATAACTTTTAAAGCCTCTTCAACAATGTAGTTTATATCTTTCGAAACAAAAGCCAGAGCATACATAGCTGCCACATACACCCCGCCATACCAGCCGTCACCATAGTTCATTATATGGCCAATTTTATCACATATATTAGAGGATGTATTGACCATTCCGGGACTCATGAGTCCTGCGAAATCTGCCTCGATTTGAAAATCGATATCATCAGCACAGGGATTGTTAAGCCAATGTCCCGATTGCGGCGGCATTATACCGTTCAGGATATTGTACCGGGCACACTGATTGGCATGCCAAAGATAATAATCCGCATAAGCAAATGCATGTGCAAAAGAACTGGCGGGTGCATCCAAACCTTCTGTTTCAAATACTTCGACAAAGGTCAAGTCCATGTAGATATCATCGTACAGCCAAGGTGAATCGTCGTACCATTCCTTCATGTATCCGTCATACCACGGAATTACGTGATAATCGGGGATCATTCTGCTTCTGAACTGAAATTCAGTCGACCCGCCATAAGTACAGGCAATTGTCTGACCCGCCCAGCCGCCTTTAATTTTATCCTGCAATATCTCGAGTGGTATTTCAATTGTTGCGTCCTGGGCACAAACGATACAGCTCATTAAACTGATTGCATACGACACAAATAAAACTAAAGCGTATTTCACTAGAGGCATCCTCCGTAATTATTGAGCTAATCTGTTGTCAGTTCAATTTTCGTTTTCTCCGTCAAAAAGAAGGCGGGTTTTCAATTTGCAAAAATTTCTGAACTGATGTACATATTTTAAATTCACTGAAAAAGGCTAAGTCCGTCAGCTGACGGATGAGGCTAAGAAAGGTTAGGGGAGAAAATTTGCAAATTTGAATTTTAAAATATTTATTGTATTAATCTTTTTTAACCATAGCCTTTGCACTAAAGTATTAAAACCTGTACTTTAGTGTGATAAGTACTCATAAGAGCAACTGTTTATCTTCCCCATGCGTCGTAGCGCGGGAATTCATAGCCCCAAATATTTCGAAGCATTACCGTATATTGCACTGCAATTGATGCGGACAACTCACGTCCCCAGTAGTCCTCTTCATGTGTCCCCTCTGACTGACCGTAATGAAAGGCAATATCGTTTTCAATGAGCAACTTTGCAAAATCTTTGGCTGAGTTGAACAGAAAATCGCTGACACCACAATCGAGGTATATATGGGGAAGCTGTTCTTTCGGCACTTGCAGCACCAGTTTAAAAGGATCGACCGTATCGGCTTGTTCAACGGTGAGAAACGGCTGACCAGCCGGTGTTCTCTCCTTAATTGTTGAATATCCTTCCAGATCAATATCCCGGTACCGCGACACGGTATCCTCTGCAATTTTTTCCCAGATCACAAACGGCTTCTCACCCTTTTCTAAATGGTCCCGGCATTGCGCGGCCCAGCCGAGTGCACCGCTCAGGCTGCCGACCGAGCAAAAAAGGTCGGGGTTAGATAATCCAAGCGAAATAGCGCCAAATCCGCCCATTGAAATACCGTTGATCGCCCTGCCGTTTCTTTCGGCGACTGTGCGGAAATGTGTATCCACATAATTAATTATATCGACACATACATGATCGGCAAAATTATTCTGCTGGTTATTTTCCGACTTCGCCCAATTAACGTACCACGAGTTACCCACATCTACCATCACCACGATCATGTCAAACAGGTTCAAGTACTCCGGGACACCCACATATTTGAATTCGTTATAATTGGAGGTCAGCCCGTGACATAAATAAAGAACTGGATAACATAGCTCCGATTTATCGTACCCGCGCGGCAATACCACATTAATCGCCATATCCCGTTTCACTGATTCCGAATAGAACTTTACTTCGGTCACCGGCAATGGTTCCATGTTTATGTAGCCAAGTGAATTCAAGTTTGGATTCTTATCGTTGCGGTTGGAGCAACCCATAATAGTAAGAAACAATAGTACGAGGATTAATAACAATCTCTGTTTCATTGTGTGACTCCCTTTTAAAAAAAACGTAGTGGTCAAAATTTCAATCATAAATGAAGAATGATTGTTTAATACAAGGCATTATCTTACATAAAGATTCTCTCCCCCTAATTTTACAGTCGCTCACAAATATAGAAAAATCAAACGAATTCATTGATTAACGCTAATCATTAGTGGGACAGGAATACAGCAATCCCTTCAGGACGCAGTAAGAAAATCCTATATTAATTTCTATATGTATTTTTCATTTTTTCATAAAACTTTTGACACTACCAAAAAAAATGTAAAAATGTATGCCTAATTCCACAGTAGTTTTTCAACATCTTCTCGCTGAGGCGCAGACGGTTGGGCTCCTAATTTGGTAACTGATAGAGCTGCTGCTGCATTTGCAAAACGCAAACCATTTTTTAACGATTTTTTCTCGGCTAAAGCAACAGATAGAGCACCGTTAAATACATCACCTGCAGCGGTAGCATCGACAGCTTCTACCTTATATCCCGGAATCATTTCACTAACATCAGCAGTTACCAACAACGCACCCTTACTCCCCATCGTTACAATTACTGTATCAACTCCTTTAGCTATTAACACCCGTGCTGCTTGTTCAGCACTTTTTTCATCTTTAACTAAAATGCCGGTCAATAATTCAGACTCAGATTCATTTGGTGTTAAAATCGTTAAATTTTGAAAAAGTGAGTCATCAAGAGGCTGTGCTGGGGCCGGATTTAGAATGACTTTCACTCCACATTCATTTGCAATTTGCGCGGCAGCGTTAACCGTTTCCAGTGGAATTTCTAATTGCATAACAAGAATATCCGACGAACTAATCACATTTTTTGCTTTGATAATATCTTGTGGAGAAAGATTTAAATTAGCGCCCGAGGCAACTGCAATGCTGTTTTCGCCTTCATCATCCACAAAAATTTCCGCAACACCAGACGGAGCTTTCTTATCCTTTATTATATAATCGACATTTATCTTATCTGCGATAAAACCTTCTACAGCCTTATCACCAAACATATCTTCACCAACACGGGCGATAAATGATACCGAACCACCTGCCCGTGCTGCAGCTACAGCCTGATTAGCTCCTTTTCCTCCTGCTGCTGATAAAAATTTACCGCCAAGAATTGTTTCACCCGGTTTAGGAATTCGCGGGACTTTAATGATCATATCGGTATTCGAGCTGCCGACAACGACAATCTTCGCCTTATCCATATTTGCTCCTATTTTAAAATTATTTAGTGTAAAAGTATTCTCTAATCGTTTGATCTCATATTGTAACATCAACAAGCACCGATGCCATCGCTCTAAGCGAAAGCATCGGTTTAAAATTCAACAAGTATAGTTCGTAAGATTCACATCATGTACTTATCTCGACATCGTCTGGTGAAAATTTACCCCAGTCTTGCAGTTATAATTAGGCCTAAGCCCAAAGCAAAACAAATGAACATTAAAGTGATCAATTTATTGGTTCCCGCCGGGGCTTCTTTAAATTCCTTCCAAATAAACACACCCCATAATGCTGCTACCATTGTCGCTCCCTGTCCTAATCCATAGGAAATAGCGAAACCTGCCTGACCAGAGGCAATTATACTGAATGACATACCAATACACCAGATAATACCACCAAGTACACCGATCGAATGAAGACGCAATCCACCTTTAAAATAAGCTGAAATTGACACAGATTCTCCCTCAAACGGCTTTTTCATTACAATTGTATTAATAACAAAATTGCTTAAAAATAGCCCAACAGAAAAGAAGAAAACGGCTGTATATGGGCTTAGTTTTCCTGCCTCCATATTCACAAAATCGGTTGACATGGAGCTTGCCACAAACCTGTAGAAAAAACCCATGAGAATACCACAAACTACCGATAAAACCAGCCCTTTTGTGGATACTCCTTTGGTTTGGCTCGGCAACTTTTTGTAAGCAGCAGCATCAATAATAATAGCAGCAACCACAAGTGCAACACCAAGAAAAAGAATTGTTGGATTACCCAGAGGAGTAGCTATGTAGTTGATGATTACGCCCCAGACAAGTGCAATCCCTATTCCCACCGGGAATGCTACTGCCATGCCGGCAATTGCAATAGCAGCAACCAAAAGAATATTCGCAGCATTAAAGACAGCGCCGCCTATCATTGCAGACAGGATATTGCTGAATTCTGCCTGCCCTATATCTGCAATAAAACTCCTGCCCGCACTACCCGAACTTCCCAAAGTAAATGCAAAAATTGCTGATAATAACAGGACACCTATCACATAGTCCCAGTAAAAGAGTTCAAATCTCCATTCCTTGCTGGCTAATTTCTGTGTATTAGCCCATGAACCCCAACAAAGCATGGTAATGAAGCAAAAAATAACTGCTAGCAAATAACTATCCAGTACAAACATGTTGTAGCTCCTTTCAGTTTACGATTATAAATTATGATTTTATTTAGCTTTAATAATTGCTATACTGTACTCACTATTCCGCCTTGTCCACAGCAGGCAGTCTCAGACAGCTCCGAAAACGGTTTTTATATAGCTTACTGCGGAATATCAAAACCAAATATGGTAATGTAATTATATACAATATAATTCCAAATATACTACCCATAATCGCAATCACTATAATAATTATGGACAGTTTTCCCAATATAGCTGTCACAAATCCCCAATTCATACCAGCATATAAAAACAAAAATAAAATTTGCGATACTACTGACCAGAGCAGTAAAAAACCTAAAAAGCGTTTATTACTGTAAGACTTGCGACAATTTAACGCAGTAATTGTTAATGCAAGTAATAATGCCCCTGCCCAGTAGAAAAAAGTCATCAATGATATTTTTGTTCCAGCGTCGAGTCGGCCTGCATTACTGCCCACAGTACCGCTATATCCTGCGGCGAGCAAAATTACTATTGCTATTAAATATGAAATAAACCATTTGTATTTCCCAATTTTCTCACCCACCAGACATAACAAAGCAAGTCCAACTGCCATACTAACAATAACCGGGCCTATGGCAAAGGTGTCTAACATTTCTGCCGACATAAAACTGCTTAACAGAGTCCAAACTCCCAAAACCACAACCAATGGCAGAGCGATCAGCAGCGCTGAAAATTTATAATTTTCCTTTAACGCCACAATAGCCAACACAAGCAATAACCATAGAACTAACTTTAAAATTAAATAACCTTGAATCTGGGTAAGTTCATCTTTTGTAAATTGACTATCAGCTATTGGGCCCGGTTTCCATGACTGTTCAAGTTTAGACGGTATGGGCTTCTTTACAGGAATAACAAACACATCTTCGCCTTCTTCGTCTGTCTCAATTCTTCCGCCAGCTTTAACTACTGCCTGCCGAGCGAGTTTTTCGCATACATCAATAAGTGTTGGAAAATCGTATTCGGTGAAGCTGAATTTTTTGTCCTGAATCAGCGCTGAAATATATTTTTGGGGCAAATTTTTATATCCCGCTGCTGTAAAAAGCACTCCTGCTGCATTGGACGGATTACAATCGGAATCCTGTCCACAGCGCATTGAAATTACAGTTGTTTGATCCATATCGTTATTGCCATAAAGCATTCCCATTAAGATGTATGCGCCATTTATTTTGGCATCGATATTAAAATCCTCTTTTGTATCGGAACATGAATATCGCCGATAATCGAGATTTTTATGATACTTCTCATTGATGAGCTGCCATGTTTCTTGCCAATCATCCGGATTTTCCTGATGCCATTGTATTACATCGCAAACCATTTCCGCGTATTGACTTTCCGCAGGGATGGAGCGTAGTCCGGCTTCAATAATCGTAAGTGGATCATCTTCGAAAAAAGCCTCAGCATACATAGCACCAACAAACTGGCCTGCATAAAGACCATCACCATAATTCACCAGCCTGCCGAACTTTTCACCAAGGGCAATTACAATATTGGGAAGGCCCGGCGCTATTAAACCTGAATAATCTGCTTCGATCTGATAGTCGATATCATCCGAGTGATCACTGAATTGCGGATGACTGCAATTGGGTGGCGCAATTCCCTTGCGCAAATTGTCTCGTCCTGCTTTGTTTGCATGCCACAACATATAACCACTTCTGGCAAAATCAATTCCCGCCTGTCGTATAGACACGTCAAAGCCGTATTCTTCCAGCGAGCGGAGAAACGTCATCTCCACGTAAATATCATCCTGGCTGAATTGATTTACCATTGCTGGCTGCCATACAGGCACCTTATCCTCAGGAATAATTTTACTTTGATAACGGAATTCTGTGGGCGCACCCCAACCTACACCTACCATCTGGCCGATCCAGCCTGCCATCATCTTGTCGCGGTATTCGCTGACAGGCAGACGACGTTCCGATAGTTCGACGTCCTGAGCTTGAACTTTTCCAATTGCTAGACTAAATATTATACCCACCATAAGCAGCGACATCATTACCAGCAAAATTTTGTTTTGATTTCTTCTGAATTTCATAATTCTTCTCACCCTCCGTTATTGATACTATTAATTTAATTTTAAAGGTACAATATTATTTCAATTTCACCTATCATCAGACTATTATTTCACTGAAAAAAATAACTTCCGTTTCAACTTATGTTTTCCCGCTTGATTAAATTATTTTACACCATAGACCACAGCACCTGAAATTGTAAATTTCGTGTCTATTGCTTTCGGATTTTTTTTGCCACTCAGCACGATTCGTACCTCATGGTCACCGTCAGCTAAAGTGACATTATGATATAAAAATGCCATCGGGTTTCCTTCATTCGCAACCCAATAATAAGCATCAATTGTACGATCCAGCTTGCCGTCAATATAAACATCTGCCTTACCGTGGTCGTTGTTCCATACACCCGATATCATCACACCCGTTCCTTTGAATTTAAATGTTGCCTGGGCGCCTTTTTGCTTTGCTGTTTTGATTTTATTAACAGATTGTTCAAATATATTGGGAACCTCGATTATTTTCCAGGCACCTTTCCATGTCCACGCATCCTCTGTGGGTCCTGACCTGTAGAGTGGTTTCAAGTTTGGGAAAGAGACTTCAAGCTTAGCCGGGGCTTTGGGAACCTGCATATTAATCTGAGCAACATCTTCATTAACAGTACCACCGTTTTGCTCAATCAATTGTTTTGCATATTTAAGCGTATTATCGACAACTTTGTTAAAGGAATATTCCGTAAAAATAAATACTGAATCTGCTATTGCAGGAATTCCACCTTTCCATTTTTCTGGGATACTTGAATATCCATCTCGAATTCCGAGCACAGCAGCAGCATTTGATGGATTGCAGTCTGAATCCTGGCCACAACGTATGGAGACTTCCATGGTTTTGCCAAAATCTCCATCTCCGTACAATAAACCCATAACTATAAATGCACCATTAATTTTCGCATCAATATTAAAGGGGTGAAGTGGTCCACTGATATCAGTATCAAGCCATTTTTCATTCAATTCTTTCCATGCCGAACGCCAGTTTTCAGGATATTGAGCGTGCAGGTCGATGACATCCTGAACACATTGAGCGTATTCACTTTCAGCCGGGATCGCAAGCAACGCATTCTTTACTATTGTATTCATATCTTTTTCAAAAAAAGCCTCTGTGTAAAGAGCACAAACAAACATACCGCCATAAACACCGTCGCCATAATTCATGATATGCCCGATTTTATCACATATTTCGTTTGAAGTTTGCGGCATACCCGGGCACATAAAACCGATATAGTCGGCTTCGATTTGAAAATCAATGGCATCAGCCCACAGGCTATTTTCAGGATGACCTGACATTGGCGGCATAATGCCGTCGAAAAAATTCTTTCGTGCCTGAACATTTGCACACCAGAGCTGGTAACCCGCATTAGCATAAGATTCGGCAAATTTTTCCGCAGGAGCGTCTATTCCATATTTGTCCATTGCCATCATAAAACTCATTTGCACGTACATATCGTCCTGGCCAATTGAATTATTGACATGATCCGGTTCCCAGACTATTTCTTTATCATAAGTAGTTCCTAATGCCCTGAATTCTGTCGGCGCGCCATAGGATACACCAATCATCTTTCCAGCCCACCCGCCGGCAATTTTATCTTTCAATTCAGATATTTGAATGGTTTTTATGTTTTTTTTAGCACAAGAAGAGAACATCAGGGGGACTATTAATAAAATGCACAAAATTTTTGTTTTCATTATCTTGCCCTCGGTTAAGTTACATAGTAAACTTGAATTATGGTTTGGATTTCAATGTCATTAAGTTAACAGAAGTTTGGATAAAATATGGGCTAAAGCCCTAAAAATTTGGGACACTGTTAAAATACCCCTGACATAAATGACCCTGTTGATTTATTACCTTTTTAAAATCAAAATGTCAATATATAGTATGATTGCGAATGATTTGCTACAATATATTGTGGTCAATTTTTGAAAATTTGAATAAATCAACAGAGTCATAAATGTCGGAGCAATTCAATGTCCACAATTTTTTAAGAATAAATGATTAGCCCCAAACTTTTAAGCTGGGGATTTCAAATGTTCTTCAAGCTTTTTATCGGGCCTCAACCCGATTTGAAACCTTAACTTAATGACATTGGTTTGGATTTAGTTAAAAAGCTCCAGTTCTGCCAGCATTAATTTCAGCAAAATATTCATACCTATGAAACTTAGAAGATTCTTGCATAGGTATGATTTTTTAGGAAAATTGTTAACCGATCACAGGGTGCTATTATGACAAATGAAATATTAATATCTTTGACAGGATTACAAGGATATACAGGATTATTTATATTTCATTCTTTTACACATTGCTAAACGATTAATTTAATATTTATTTTTTTTGGGGATAAAAATCCTGTGAATCCGTAAAATCCTGTAATCCTGTCATTTAATTTTTTCCAAATCTTGAATTATCGAAAACTACCCTGGTGATCGGATACGAACATAAAATTATTAATGTTTGTGTTTTAATGGTTTATCACCGTAGATAATCGCATTTGGTAATTGAATACCAGCCTTATCTGTCGGATTCAGTACCTTTAAGCGAACAGTATGTTTTCCCATTGGCAGTTGATATTTATAAAACGGAACAAATTTCCGTTTTCTATAATCCGTCGGCAGCTTAGTTGTTACAGCCAGATCCCCATCAATATACATTTCAAGTTCAAAAGTATATTCTTCAGTACTCTGGCTTCTGTCTCTTTCTCTGCCCGCCATTCTTGCTCCTCCATTTATTGCGATTCCAATCCCCTCAAACTCAAAGGAAGCTTCATCGGCTAATGTTATATTTAATTCCTTTTTTTCAGTAGGATAATGTCCCTCAAATCCAACTTCCAGTCGAACTGGTTTTGGTTTCTGCACTTTAATTACTGCCTTTTCTTCATCTACCACACCACCATTTTTCTTAATCACCTCCAGCGCTTGCTTGTAGGACATATCATAAGTGCGGTTCAGAGAAATTGTGGTATATTTAAAATCAATAGGTTCCACTTCAGCAAGCCCCTGTTTCCAGTAATCAGGAATATTGCTGTACCCGATCATTGTCCCAAGTATTCCTCCGGCACTCGCGGGATTACAGTCAGAATCATCACCGCAGCGTGTACTTATGTCGGTCGTTTTACCAAAATCCTTTTCCCCATACAGTAATCCGACCAATATCCATGCGGAATTAATTTTCGCATCGATATTAAAATCGTCAAAAACACCGTGAGGACAGCCCACATCATTGTCCCACTTGTCATGTGTTTTTTGCCAGGTGATTTTCCAATCGTCTGGATTTTCCTTATGCCATTTAATAACATCCTGCATGCATTGTGCGTACTGGCTTTCCGCTGGAATAACCTTTAATGCCTCTTCAACTACGTAATTTATATCGTCAGAAATAAAAGCCAGAGCATACATCGCTGCGACATACACTCCGCCATACCAGCCGTCACCATAGTTCATAATATGACCGATTTTATCACTTATCTCAGCCGATGTATTTACCATACCGGGACTCATAAGTCCAGCAAAATCTGCTTCAATTTGAAAATCGATATCATCTGCGCAGGGATTATTAAGCCAATTCCCGGATTCAGGCGGCATTATACCATTCAAGATATTGAATCGGGCACACTGATTTGCATGCCAAAGCATATAATCAGCATAGGCGAACGCTTTCGCAAAGGAGCTTGCCGGTGCATCCAAGCCTTCCTTTTCAAATACTTCGACGAATGTTAAATCCATATAGATATCGTCGTACAATCCCGGTCTCTCTTCGTACGTCTCTTTCATGTATCCATCATACCATGGAATTTCATGATCATCAGGGATCATCTTACTTCTGAATTGAAATTCTGTTGGCCCCCCGTACGTACACGAAATTGTCTGACCTGCCCAGCCGCCCTTAATTTTGTCTTTCAAAACATCGAGCGGTAGTTCTTTCACCGTTTGTTTAGCACAACCCATACAAAACACAAGTCCGAAAACACATAACACACATAAAACCATTCCCTTTTTCATTTTGACCTCCTGAAATTTAGTTAAGTTACTGTTTAGTTTTACCGTTTTATTCTTGTTATTTTTTTTTAGTTATTATAATTGACAAAATTCAAATTACCTATAATATTTTTGATGAGTGAATTCCTGCCCCAGAATTAGCATGCCTGTTTCCGGATGTCTTTCTCCACCGTCAAATGGATCATCGGTTTCTTTTATCCACTTTTTCAAGCGATTTTCCAATTTCGCCTGAACATCTTTATATTTTGCATCTCCAGCCAGATTTTTCATTTCATAAGGGTCATTATTGCGATCAAATAACCATATTCCATGCTCGTATTTCTGCGGCTGCCACCAGCGGGCATAAGTCCATCTATCAGTTCTCAATCCTCTCCAAAAACCGACCCATTCTCCACGATGCGGCCAACCGGGTCCCAGGATTTGCATATAAACCGAATCGGGTTCATCTCCATCGCTGCCTACTGCGGCAAAGGAACAATCTTTCCCTTGAACCCCCTGAGGTATTTCCACTCCGCAAAGAGATAATATACTCGGCATCACATCCACGCTGTTGAATAAAATATTCGTTCTTCTTCCCCCTTTTACCTTTTCCGGATACCTTAATATAAAAGGGATATGAATCGACTCTTCATGGGGTGTACCCTTGTTGGCGCGTTTGCTGGTATGCAGCCACTTCTGGCCTGGTCCACCGTACCCGTAACTTCTTAGATGATCTCCATGGTCCGATGATTGGGTGTCTTCACAATCTTATTCCCGCTTGCGCCAACAGCACTAAAGCGCAACTGATCGCAGAAGATATACAGCAGATTGGGTTTGTTTCCTCTATTGGATTTGCGATTAAATACAGGGGCATTTCCTTTATTAAAAGCAAAAATCGGGTTTGTTTGAGACAAAACACCTCCGGCTACTACACTGCCAACCGCTCCAGAAATTGTTTTTTTTATGAACTCACGTCTTGTTGATTTTACCATAAAAGTATTTGTTTTGTTATAATTCAAAACAGAGCTGAAAAACTGTATTCTTTAATCATGCTAATTAATATTATAGATACCGATATTTTGTTACTTAATACTTTATAAATTCAAAAGCACCAATATCGGGCTTTCCGCCTTGTGGTACTAAGTTATCTTCAAAATCCAACTTCCTGCCAACATCAACGCCCGCATCAATTGCAGGGCTTCCAGCTCGCAGGTGAAGATCACGATTCTCCAAATCCATAAACAGCGGATCGGCTATAATGTCACCCCTACCAAGAGATATACCGCACGGATTTTCCTGTGTCCCATCAACAACAAAATATACATTATTGGAATGTGGTTGATTCCATTTATCTGCATTATAGACACTGTCACCGGCAAATACCTGTAAACCTTTGGCAAGTACGAAAATATTATTTCGTACCGTTACCTCATTCTCTTTTTCAAAGCTGAAAACAACCCGCACTCTACTGTTAGGTGGTTTAAGACACAGGACAGTATTATTCTCCACAATACAGTTTGTGCCCGCCCAAAAGAAAATAAATTCCTGATAATCATCGCTTACATTATAGGAAACCTGTATATTGTCTGCACTCGCGCCAGTAGTTATTTCCAAAAAGCCCTCATTTCCGGTTGAATAATTATGATGAATATAAATATTATCCCTGGCATGCTTCTGATCATCAATTTCTATCGCCCCGCCATCAGCTCCAAACCTACCACCCTTAGAAAAATAATTGACTATTTTATTATAGGATATTTCATTATTTGAATTGGCAACCATGATGCCTACGGGACCCCAACTCGGGTAGCTGAGAAATATATTGCAGTCATGGATATAATTATGCGTAATTAGATTGTGCTGACCGATCACTTGAATACCCATAGGACAATTTTCTATCTCGCAGTTTTTAATAATATTATGTTCTGCTTTAAGTGAGACAAAAATCGCTCCTGCTTCACGGGCAGTGAGGTGTCGATTCCGATTAGCTGGAATCCCATCATAGAAATACAATCCATCAACCACAATATAGCATCCATCAATTTGAATCATACGACCCTTTTGCAACTGGTAACTCTGGTTAGTAAATCTTGGCGCCCGGCCTGTACCATACTCGGTGTATATAATGGGTCTGCCTGTTACCCCCGGAACCACTGATGTGTAATGCTCCATTGAAGCTTGAACCTCGAGAGAAAAGCACAGTATCCCCGGGATTAAATGTATGCTGATTCACCGGTTTAAGAGTTCTCCACGGCAGAGCTTTTGTGCCCGGATTTTCGTCATCACCGTGCTGAGTGACATAAAAGGAGCTCTGTTTTTCAGATGTCTCTGCATACAGCCTACTGCCCCCAAAGAATATAAACATTATAACAACCAGTACAAACATTCGCAAATAATTAGCCATATCACTCTCACTCAGCAATTTCACCGGAATATGTGACAACCTTTCCCAAACTGACCATAATCCCCTCACTGTCTGCGTTCTTTTTTCCAGTCACAAGTACCCTTAATTTATGATCTCCATCGGGTAAGCCTGTAACCCAAACGGCGGTCGATTGATCGGCACGTTTCCATTTTTTAGGTAGATACATATCTCGTGTACCCATTGATTTGTCGTCGATGACATATTCCAGAATTCCCTGATCAAATCGCAGGTCTCCCTGAACATAAATTGCGTTCCCTATAAACTCAACCTCCATACTGCCATTTATGTCTGACGATCTGCGCATACTTTCATCCCCTTTAGGAAACAATTTCCACTCGCCCTGCCAGGTAATACGTTCATCGGTTACATTAAATCGATCAAGTGGTGCAAGTGTGGGAAACGAGATTTCTGCTTTTCTGGATGTTCGAAATGACTGCACATTAATATTTATTTCACATCCGGACTCTTTTCCGCCATTGGCTAAAATATTTTCTAATGAAAGACGCAGGCATTCTTTTGAAGCAGATTCTATGGAAAATGGTGTAAAATGAAAATCGGTGTTCATGTGCGGTGCCATTGCCGTGGTAATTTTTTCAGGAAGATTATTAAAACCCAGCATTGTGCCCACAATACCGCCAGAATTTGCTGGATTGCAGTCAGAGTCCTGGCCGCATCGCGTCGATAGTTCAACCGTTTTCTCCAAATCACCCTCACCATATAGTAAACCAAGCGCTATATATGCACCATTCAAACGCGCCTGTATATTAAATTTGCTATGCACACCCCAGGGACAAAGATCGTTGTTATACTTATCTTCTAATTCCTGCCAAGTTTTCTTCCAATCAAGAGGATATTGTTTATGCCACTTAAAGAGATCTCCGATAATTTCTGCATAACCGCTTCCTTCCGGAAGTGCCTTAAAACCTGCTTCAACAATCTGCTGCATATCATTATAAATGAATGCCGCGGCATACATGGCGGTTACAAAATATCCGCCATAGACCCCGTCACCGTAATTCATCAAATGGCCAGCACGATCACAAATATTCAAAGCCGCCTGGGGTAATCCCGGACAAACCAGCCCGATGAAATCACACTCAATCTGAAAATCAATGTCATCCGCATGGGGATTGTATAAAGGATGTCCGGATTTGTCCGGTGGTATCCCTTCTAAAATATTCTGACGCCCCTGGCCATTAGCATGCCATAAAAGAAATCCCCCGTGAGCAAATTCTTTGGCAAAGTCAGCACTGGTAGCATCGAGCCCATTATCGACAACTGCCTTAAATAGAGCCATATTTACGTACATATCATCCTGATAAGGCAGCCATTCCAAGCCTTTTGGATCCAACTCTAAAGGACCTTCTATTATTTTACCCTGATGACCAAATTCTGTTGGGCCTCCAAATGAAACTCCATAAGATTTACCAACCCAACCGCCACGAATTTTATCGAGAAGGACATCCCGGGTAGTGGTAACTGTTTGTTGATTATTTGTACAATTAAAAACGATTATCAAAGACATTATTAATATAATAAACAAAAATCGTTTCATGATTATTCTCCAATTTTCAGTTAATAATAAGAGCCATTTTTTTCGCTATATTGATTTATCATTGTTCCTCTCCGATAGGTCGGAGTGGGACGATTTATTTTTATCAGCTACTCTTTAATCCTCTCATACGCTCCAATATCTGGCACTCCACCCGCCGGAATGGGATTATTATCGAAATCCAGCTTGTAACCGAGATCAGCACCAGCATCCACAGCCGGACTTTCCGCTCTCAATCGATAATTGCGATTCTCAAAGTCTATAAATAATGGATCCCCGATCTTGCCGTTTTTCCCAAGTGAAGCCCCACCTCCGACAATTAATCGCATGAATGACGAATAATTAGCTGAGTCAAAGGGTTGAGGATTATCAAGTCTATAATAAAGATTATTCTCCCGGGTAAATTTCCCTCTTGAAAATACCGGCTCCACCCGCAAAGGATCGTACACAAAAATATTGCTCCGGAAGGTAAGGTCTGAATTATCATAGTAAAACCAGAAAGTAACATCTTCCGAGTCAGGATATTCATGTGCCAGCACTCTAATTACAGTATTATTTTCAATTCTCATGTTAGTACAGGGCCCTGTGAAACCAACAAAAGATTGGTAATCCTCACAAACATTATGGTGAATAATCATATTGTTCTGCTGCACTCTGCCCACAAACTCAACAAAACCCTGGTTTCTGTACGAAGAATTATGATGGATATTTATATTATTTTTTGGATAATCCCGATCATTAATCTCGATTGCGCCACCATCATGTCCATATTCATTACTGGGAGAGCTGTAGTTCTCAAAACGATTATAAGATATCTCGTTATTCGATGTACAGACAAATACACACACAGGACCCCAGTGTGGTTGAATGGCAACATTATTGTCATGAATATAATTTTTTGTGATCAATGTGTGTTGCCCATAAGTCTGAATTCCTATCGGGGTTTTGGTCATTTCACAATTTTGCACGATATTATAATCGGCATCAACAGAAATGAAAATTGCTCCAAGTGTACGAATATCTTCACATACCGGACTTTTGGGGCAATTATAAAAATACAGTCCATCTATCACAATGTAGCTGCCATTGATGCGGATAGCATTGCCATTAAGATTTAAGTAACGAGGATTATTAAAAACAGGCAGCGCCCCTTGACCATATGAGGTGAATGTTATGGGTTTCCCTTGTTGTCCGGAACTGCTGATTATAAATCCACCGGTAAATCTTGAACCGCGGGCAAAAAGAATTGTATCTCCGGGGGCAAAATCATAATTATTGATTTTATCCAGAGACTGCCAGGGCAGTCCCTCAGTACCGGGATTATCATCACTGCCGTTTTCAGAGATATAATATGCAGATTGTTTATTTATTGTTTTCCCTTCACAAGGATTTGTAATGAATGTAAAAACCGCTATTAATAAAAACAACTTTTGATGAAATTTCATTTTTTCTCTTTTGGTTTGCCAAATAAATGTATCTTCAATAATTGATGGTAATTAAAGATAGAAGATTTTTGCTAATATTTTTGAAATGCAAAAAGAGGTAATCAGTAATATGTAACCGGTGATCAGTGTGTTTTAACCGATTACTGATTACCTGTTACCGATTACCTTTATAAAAACAAATCTGTATTAAATCGAAATTGACATACCATATTCTCCCATTTATTATTGAGAGAATACAATCAAATTTTCTTCCAGCCAAGATTCAAAATCACTTCATCTTTAAGAATATCACCCTGCATCAATTTGACCAGAACTTTATACGGAAATTTCAAATCCAGACTATTAACATCAATATCTCCCTCATCGCCAGAAATTTTCAGAACTTCCTCCTCCATAAGTGTCAAATTGTTAACCGTATTAATCTGAATTGAAACATTTTCCAGCGGTTTATTTGTTTGTATGTGTATATTATTTCCGTCCAACTCGACGTTTAAATTTATCGGCATACCTATAATACAGCTCATCACATCTGTCGGTTCTTCAGGAAAAACAAGACAGGATTTACCATTAACATTTTTCACTGGAATCGCTTGATGGTTCCAAACATCGACAAAATGCCAGTCCTTAGGATGCGTTACTTCCATAAAAGGTCCGATCAACCGATCATCAGCCGCCCGATTTACATTTTCACGGTCTAACTGATAAGCAGGATACACACACTTATCCGATACAGGAAAGGCATTCACGTAAAGATCATCGCGAAAATCTGTGACCATTGGTATTGGATTATCGGTAAGATAGGCATCCCGGTTTTCATGAATGATTCTATTATAACGGCTGATGAGAATACGTTCATTCCATGAATATCGATTTATTTCACCGAAGATGTCTTCCCAAACAATAAAACCGGTGCCATTAAACAGGGCGTTATAAATCAATTCGTCGCGTTTACGGGCACCGCGGTTAATATTATGGACATTATGTTCCGGAATAACAAAGCGAAATAGGTCTATATTGGGCATTTTATTTGTGGCATTGCCTGATTGATTCCAGCTTCCTGTAACCAATTGAGCCGCTGCCAGATCAGGTCGGCCCTCACTCACAAAAACATTGTCCGGATTAACCGCGTCCAGCGCTTCACGAAAACCCTTATCAGTTTCGTCCATTGTATCAAGAAACACACCATCGGCGCCGATCGCTTTTGAGATTCGCGCTTCCTGTTTAAAATGATCTTTCCGACCCTTCATTATATCCCAGGGTTTATAGGGAATAAATACCTGAACATCTCGAGCATGGGCTTTATCCACCATTTCCCTAAGACCCTCAAGTCCGCCGGGCAAATCCTCATACATATCAAATTGATCGCGATCGTCGATGCCCATGCGTTGATAATCATGCCACAACAGTATATAATCGTAGCCGCCAAAATTTAATTCGCCTTCATCGAGGAATTCATCAATTCTGAATCTATTTGTCTCGGGATCATATATATCGAAACCGTAGAGAAATGTGAAATGAGAGATAAATCGCTGTCTGTATTTCTTCTGAACAGGCCTTTTATAATATTTAAAATCGAAATTAGAACGAATATACTTTTTGAACGTATCAAAAGCGACGTGCCAATCGCCCTGGTGAGGACTTATCCGGCATTTCAAAACTTCCGTTTTTTCTCCCGGTTTTTGCGTCACCTGAAAAACTTTCGCTTTGAAATCATCTTTATCTTTGAAATTAAAATCCAGCGTTGAACTAATAATGTGAAAATAAAACCCTCTGTTTTCTTTGATATTGTAGATATCAATGGGCATTTTCGGATCATAATCTCTTGTAAAATAAAAAATAAAATCGTTTATATTATCCAAATAAAATGCTCCATATCCATACGAAAGCAGATAATGCGTGTCCGCTGTTTCTCCTATTTTCAATTTTTGCATCACCGGAAATGTAATATTGCTTGCCCTGGTCTGCGGTTCTCTATATGCGCGGCCGCCGGTTGCGGTATTTTCCGACAAAACATTCCAACTCAATTCATATCCATTACCAAGTGTAAATGTTTGCGTTACATTAAATGGATTTTCAACATAACTCGATCTTTGATTAATGGATACCGAAACCTTATCGTTATCTTCTTTATCAGTGAAAGTGAACAACTGAAATCCAACATCATCCAGCCACCATGGTGTCCTTTGCGAAAAAAACATAAGATCGCTGTTACCGTTCATGTAATCAATGTTTGTTTTTTTATCAACTGCGCTGGAAAGCTTTACACCTTTATCAATATTGATCGTGTATTTCACATGATCATTTTCAAGAACGACATTTTTCACAAGCTGCTTATTTGGCAAATATGTTAATTTTACATGTGCACGAACATCAGAAAACAAAAACATAAAAATAAATAAAAATATCGCAATCCCAACAATTCTTATTTTATAGATTCTATTATTAAACATGTTAAGCTCCAATTCAAGTAATAATTTTAATTAGAAAAAAGATACACCTGAAAGGAATCATTCAATGTCTTTGACACAGCGGAAACCAATGGATGCGCTCCTGTTTAAAGCGGGAGTCATTAGCCAGAATTTTGCCCGTTGATAATTTGCTATTGGGCCTCCCTGCATATACCATCTGCTGCCTTTGGCAAAATAATAACTTCCTCCGCGGATCCAGCAAAAATTATGATATCCATCGGTCTGCACCGAGTTTGTCCATTCCCACACATTTCCGGTCAGATCAAGGCATCCATATGGACTGGCGCCTTTGGGATAGCTGCCGACAGGTTTCGTATCACGGGAATCCATGTTCGCCTTGCCCTGATCATAAATATTTCCCCAGGGCCAATCTCTGCCATCATCTCCCTGGGCTGCTTTTTGCCACTCTTCTTCTGTTGGGAGCCGTTTCCCCGCCCACTTTGCATAGGCATTCGCATCATCTATTGACACCCATACAACCGGATGATTTGCCTTAGCTTTAGGATAAGTAGCGTTTTTCCAGTGTTTGAGAAAATTTTTCAGCGATTTCGGTTTATACCCTGTATCATCCGAAAATTGTTTAAATTGTTCATTGGTTACTTCTGTTTTGTCTATAAGGAATGAAGGAAGGGTAACTGTTTTACTATGCCTGTAATGTACTCCAGCGTCATCTATTAATAATGAATCCAGCGTTAATCCCTCCCGCCAGCGGTAGTCCACGAGGAAATTATATTTACCGGCAGGCACTTTTACCATATTTTTTGCACTGGGTTGACACTTAACTGAGGTCGGCTGGGTAGAAAATATAATATAACAAAAAAAAATTGAAATTAATTTAACGTGTAAATTATACATTTCTCCCTCCTTAAATACATCGTAATTAAGCACATATAAAACAATATAAATATAAAGAAATCGGAGTCTCCTATAACGAATTACTTATGGCAATAACCACAACGGCAACTAATAGTACCAATAAGCCCTTATTTAATAGGGATCGAGCATTCTTGACAGCTCCCTTCCACTCACCTCTCCAAATACCCCAAAGATTACCAATAACAATCGATAGAGAGATGAACAGCGGCCATCCCACAACGACTCCCCATTTCCCCAGCATAGCCGCACTCATACCGTATAAATAAAAGCTGCCAATCCACATTAGCGCCATTAATACACCAAGACCTATATTTTTTCCAGTCTCCGAGTTAAAATAATTTTTCAGGCTATTTCTTTTGATCATTAAATATACACAATAACAAAAATTAACTGCAAAGCCTATGGTAAAGAAAAGAGCCCAGACAGAATTTCCAGCAAAAGTATCGGAAGTTCCCAAATCTTTTGCTGTATTTATCATATTCGTTCCGAATGCCATACCCACATTGGGAAAACAGGACAAAATGCCGGCAAAAATAGCAATCGACAGTCCTACTGCAAATACACCCGATTTTACATCACCTTGTTTTGCTTCATCAGGATTCTTATTGGAACCGGCTTTTGAACAAAAAATAATACCCACAATCGTTAGAACCGTTCCGAGTAATAAAACCAACCCCTTTGGTTCAATTAATGTGTTAGGGAAAAATATAACCAGCGGTATCAAAGCTCCGAGGCTTGCGATCAAACCCATGATAATCGGGTACCCTAATGCCATGCCTAATTTATCCATACCGAGGCCGAATAAAATCGCACCAATGCCCCATCCTGCACCGAATAAGATTAAAATAATAATATCCTTGGACGGAACTGAATTATATATTGAAAAAATATCGGGAATAAAAAATAGGGTGAGAATCCAATTAAATACAAACATGCCCAGTAATGAAAATGTCGCCCAGGTATGCTCCCATTCCCACTTTTTTGTTAAGGTCATAGGCAAAACGAAAGTACCTTGAAAAATTCCTGCTACAAGCACAAGAGCAAAAGCCAGAACTAACATTTTTTTTGTGTCTCCTAATTTATTTTATCCAAAACTTCTTGTTTTCTTTTTTCAACCTCTTCGCGGGACGGATATGATTCGATTGTTTCTCTCTTTTGAGTAGAGTGTGAAGCTGTTGTTACTCCCAGAGCTATGGATTCGACAATGGATTGATCTTCACTTAAACCTACGGCTAATCCTGCGTTAAAAGCATCCCCTGCACCTACACTATCCACTACATCCACCTCAAGTGCAGGAATGCTTCGCAGTCCATCCCGGGAAGCCCAAAGAACACCTTTAGAGCCAAGCGTGAGCATAACGTTTTCAACGCCTAAATCTAATAACTCCATTGCCAGGTCCTCATCAGCAATTATGTCTTCAGATTGCATTCCTAAACATACCCGTCCTTCTGTCTCATTTGGGGTGATTGCAAAAACATTAATTAAATCCGCTTCTCTCAAATCTTCTGCCGGGGCTGGATTCAATATAGATTTAATTCCTTTTGCTTTAGCCACTTTTGCTGCTGCTAATGCAGTTTTTAGAGGAATTTCAAGTGGGGAAAGAATTACATTTGAAGATTCAATAATGTCTTTGTTGGACTTAATGTCTTTTGGCAAGAAGTCACCGTTGGCAGCAATGTCGATAACAATCGAATTTGTACCTTTTGAGCTAAAAATAATAAAGCCGACTGCTGTGGGCAGATGTTCTGCAAATAGTACTCCTTGATCACTTACCCCTTCCTTTTTCAATAAAGATAGAAAACCGTCCCCAAAAGAGTCTTTACCGATTTTACCCATAAACGTGGCATCGGACTGTAAACGAGCTGCACAGCATGCCATATTCGAGCCTTTGCCACCGTGAGTAGTATGATAATTACTACCAAGAACAGTTTCGCCTTCAACGGGAATCCTGTCTGTATCCATAACAAGTGCAACTATATAACTACCGACCACTGTAACTTTGCCCATACAAGTTCCTTTTTGAAATGCTTAAATTTTATCGTATATCGTTTTGTCTTAAAAAAAAGTAATCGGCTATCGGTGTGGGTGGGGACCTATCACCGATTACTCGATCACCGATTACCGTTTTTTGCTAACACATAATTTTCCATACAGTGATAAAAATCCTGCATAATTTTATCTTTATTAAAGTTTTCCCAAATAATAATTTTTTTCGGATTTTCCGGGCGATCGATCCATTTGCTGTTAACTAATGTGGGACTGGGTATTTTATTTGAATTTGCCCAGGAAGCATTTTTAACAATCGCCACTGCTGCCATATCGAAGAGAGCACGCGAGGGAGGATCTCCCTGTAATTCGATATTTTTAAACAGGTTTATGGAATAATCTCCAAAGTTCGTAAACTCTTTACCATGCCGCCCCACAACCGGCAGTGAAATGTGCGGGCCTTTGCCGGGCATATTGTTTTTCATGTCCGCTAATGTAGCCCGCACCGCGTCTGTACCCGAGGGCTTGCCATATCGGACGATTGCAATTTCGAAATCATTAACCGTCTCCAATATATAATTCAGTGCGGAACGATCATTTTCTTGATTATACTCCCCCGGCTCAGGATAGTTGGAGCCCAGCCAGACAATTCTTACCTGTGAAACAACGGAAGGTTCTTTTTTCAGCGCAAGTGCAATATTCGTCAGTTTTCCGACAGGCAGCAGTACCAATTTCCTATTGGATTTTGCTTTAGCCCTGGCGATAATGAAATTCACTGCTTCAAAACCGTCAAAATCCGGTTCATCAATAAAATCCTTAATTTCATCAAAAGATCCATTGGCGCCTTTGTAAACTTTTATTTGGGAGGGAAGACTGCAAAGTTTAACCACCCTTTCAGCTTCTTTTAGATGTTTTTCAACTTCTCCACCATTGTATGTCTTATTAACCGTAATCCCTTCAACATCAAAGACGTCACCGCTGAAAAGCATATAAGCAATTGCGTGTTGATCGTCTAACTCGTTATTGGCGTCCGTATCTAAAATTACTCGTATTTTCTCTGAAGTTCTCTTTGCGCTATCTGGCTTTTCTGCAGTACAAGCGGATAAAATTATCATAATAGTAAAACAAAACACGACTAATACTCTGTTCATTTTTTCACCTCTCCAATTTTTATTCCATTACACCCAAAAACTTTGCTATTTTAATAAAATTTTTTATAACTATTCACCGCAGAGAAAACAGAGAACGCGGAGAAAAAATTATTGAAAAAAATAAATCAAATATTTCTATAAAGGCAATTAATATTCTTTTTTTTATTAACACCCCAAAAAATCTCTGTCCCAACAGGTCGTATGCGCGTCAACCTAAGAAGAGTATTGTTGAATTTCCACGAGATTTATCTCGTGGATTGAATTTTACCAACTTTTATCTGGGTTATAACCCCACACTTTTAATATATTAGGGGTTAAAACTCCAAAAAATGTTGTAAAAATTTTGGAATCCACGACCTGAAGGTTATGGCAATTCAAAAAATACCAAAAAATTGATTTAGGTTGACGCCAATTCGACAGGTTGGGACGAACTCGGCGGTTAAATTTTGATCACTTGAATAGCTAAATTTGTTTACAGCCTTGTGCTGCATTAAGATTTATGTGTAATGCCTCTTGACTCTTTACGATTCCACTCCATACATGCCTAACACATTTTCAAGTGATGTGTCTGCCTGAATATGATGTGATCCGGCCATTATATAGCCACCATTTGCCCCAAGCGTGTTACATGTATATTCTACTTTATTTTTGACTTGTTCCGGAGTAGCATTTGGTAAAAACTTTTGCACATCAATTCCACCATGAAAAACAATTCGGTTACCAAATTTTTTTATTAATTTTTCCGGGCTCATATCTTTTGCCGATGGCTGGATAGGATTTAGGATCCGTAATCCCATTTCAACAAAGATTTCAATTAAGGGATATACCGAGCCACAACAATGCATCATTGTTGGTTTTTCATATTTCGCAGCAAGTTCAATTACACTATTATGGAAAGGCTTAATCAATTCATCATACATGTTTGGACTTATAAGAAGGCTGCCCTGGCCAGCGATATCATCATAAAAATAGACTACATCAATTAAATCTCCGGCTATCTCGAGGACAGTGTTTAAATTTTGTAAATGTATTTCTGCAATACGCTCCATAACGTATCGCGGCATTTGTGGATTTAAAAGCAGATCCAATTGAAATTTTTCGAAATTATAAAGTGACCAGGCAGTCTCAAAAAACGATCCAAGGCGATACCGGATATTATAAATTTCAGTATCGTTAAATTTGTTAATAAAAGACCTTAAATGTGTAAAATCCCACCAATCCGGTTTTGGCCAGTTGTGTTTTTTTAAATCATCTATGCTTTGAGCTGATTCAAGCGGGTATGAGGCAAATTGCTCCAATATACCGGAAGGAACTTTCACCTTTTTACGTTTTGCACCCCATATATCCGTGGTGCTTCCATCAGCTTCCGTAAATCGCCACATCCCCCCTACTGAAGAGCGCTCCTGTGAGGCACTCATATCAACGTTATTTGAATCGTAGTCAGGATGTTTGCAAAAACTGTCATACGAAACAATCCGGCAATCTACATCAAGCAACTTTAAAATCTCATGTCTATCTTTAGTCCCAAAATGGTCATTAAGTTTCTTCCAGATTTCAGGAACAGCAGCAAAATCTCTGGGCGTCCTGTCCGGTTTTTCAAACGAAATCGCCTTATTCACTCTATCTCTATGAGTTGTTTCCAAGCCAGTCATTTAAATCTTCTTACGTAAAATCACTTTTTAATATATTGTGCGGCTTCAACTTTCAAATCTTCTGTAATCGCCTTAGGGTACTCATTGTTTAAAAAAGTATAAATGGTTTTTAAAAATAAATCCTTTTTCTGCCGAAGTTTATCTTCATATTGTGCTGCGTATTTGATACGACCTATATCATCTTTTAAAAGAGAAAGCAAGCGTGCTGTGGCATAGGAGACATGCTCAGAATCCGGATAGCGTAAAATGAAATCATGGAAGACCACGAAACGCAACGGCCAGTATTGCCACAAATCCTGCCAACATTCATAGACCTCGGGCTTCACAAATTTTTGGATATCCTTATTATAATTAAGATGAGATTTATCGCTTAAATGACGTGCATACTCCTCGTGTGCATAAATAATTTGCTGAAGAATACGGTTTTTTTCCTCTCCATTGAGTTGAGCAGCACGCTTGAAAAAATCTTGTACCTCAGCTACATATACGAGAGGCACAAAATAAACATCCTCAGACTCATAATTTACCAACCAGGAAAGGGTAACGCTAATGGGTATGCCTTTCCTTGTGGCGGGATCAAATTTTAACTTATTAGCATATTCAATCGCTGCATTATCGAGAATTTTATGTCTAGAAGATTTGCTGATCTTTGATTGTATTACATTTCCCGATTTGTTCAGCAGAAGATACAATTCCACGCTGCCTTCTAATCCTTCTTCCCTTGCTTTACGAGGATATTCAGGTTCAAATTTTCCTAATAATATGGGCGGCTTAAAACTGCTTGTAGCTGCACAACCCAGAATAATACTAAATATTATGGCGAGAGGAAAAATTCTATTGTGCATTTTACTTCCTCCCATTTTTTGTTAATTATTGTGTCAGTTCCCAGACTGTTTGCTCCAGTGGTAAAAAAATTAGCTTTTACATTGAATACTCGTTAAGCATCAAATTGTAACTACCGCCTATTCTATTTTTTTGATGTGTATATTTTATCTCACCTAATGCATGGAGCAAAGAGCAGAGCGCATAGCTATAAAACATACTCTTTGTGCTATAGTTATACAAGTAAAGACTTTGTTTTTTTTGCAAAAGAATTAGCCACGAATGCACGAATTACATTTTTTATTCGAATAAAATTCATGAATTCGTGGCGTTAATATTTTTAAATTGCAGCTTGCAGCGCTGGTCCTTATGCGCTTCGCAAAAGTTTATGTTCATTTTTACTATTGAAGGGTAATTTTTCAATGTTACAAACCAAGCCTTAACGAGTATATATAAAATACATCATTAATTTTCGGTATTGGCTGCCCAATTACGAAAATTGGGAACAGCCAATACCTATGAACTTAGCTTCAGCCGAATCATTCATTAAAACCAAAACCAACAGTGAATAAATGAACTGAAGTCAATCTCCCATAATCGAGGTAGGCATAATCTATTCGTCCACTCAGTCCTTTCATATTGAAATTAAGTCCACCGCCGAAAGTTAGCCCTTGTTCATCATAGTTAAATTTATAGCCTGCTCGTATCGAGAATATATTGAGAAAATAATACTCTACAGCAGTGTGAATTCTTTCAGGCCCGTCGTTAGGATGAACAGCTTCTAAAAATCCGCTTAGCTGGTGTGCACTTCCATCGACAGCTTCAATAAAATCATAGCCGATTCCCAGCCGGAAATCTAAAGGCATTCTAACACTCTGAGGCAGACCGTAAAGCTCAGTAAAGCCAACAAATTCTGTATCCGGACCGAAGTTCCGGGCGAGTATTGATAAACGTAAGCTGCGGAAACCAGTACGGTAATAGATTCCAAAATCTGCATTCCAGTTTGTAATCTCAACATCATCAAGTTTTTCCCGAATGTAACTCAAATTTCCACCTACATCAAGTCGATCTGTCACAGATCTGGCATAGGACAGGCCAATTAGAAAATCTCCGGCGGAAAATGTCTCGATATCACCGCTACGTTCTGTAATTCCAAGGCTTTCATTATAAACGTTTTCAGTGCGATACATATCTCCGATATCCAGGGTGGCAAAACTGAGTCCGAATACTCCCCAGGATCCAAAATTTTTCGCCACAGCCCCGGTGATATAGGAAATGTCGGCGACATAATTGATCTTGGTGAATGCTGCATCGATATTCCTGATATCTACAATATTAGCAGGATTACTAAAAATTGAGGAGACATCATTGTTGGTTAGACCACTTTTAACACCCGCTAAAGCAGCATTTCTTGCTACTGTTGGGAGATGTAAAAATTGCCATCCAGTTTGTCCAACCCGATTAAAATCAGGGGGATCTACCCCGCTATCCTTGCGCTGAGCGTATAGAGATGCTACACTACTCAAAAACGAGATAGCAATTAAAATTATTAAAATATACTTTTTATTTATCATCTTATATTCCTCCATAGTTTGCCGCTCAAAATATTTGGCGTCATTACTTATGTAATTTTTATTTGATGATGACAAACTTACCAATCTTACTTTCACCATCATGACCAGCAACATGTGATTCTACATGGAAAAGATAAGTTCCGGGAGCCACATACTGTAAGAATTTATTCACCTGGTAATCTCCCATAGTTTTGGAACCCCATGATACATCACCACTGCCATCATCGTGCTCTATTGTCTGAACCAATTCCCCAGCTAATGTGTAAATACGAATGGTACATTTACCTGGTATATTTACAAATTCTAATCGATACTCCTCCCCGACTCCTCTGAGTTGACTATCCTGTCGGAATGGATTGGGATAAACACGCACGTCATCAAGATTGTCACTTGTTCCAGCCATAGGATATACTGGTTCAGAATTAGCATTTACAAGCCCGCTTTCTAACGATGGAACATTTGTAACTGTTGGATCTGAAGGCCAGGGATCATTATGGCCAGTATCATAGGATGTAACGCCATAGTAATAACCTACACCAAGTGCTCCTTGATTTTCATAAGTAACCATGCCGTTTTCTATGGTTTCCTGACCTTTGGGGATATCTGCGACGAGTGTCCATGGTCCCACGTTCCTGAAGGTAGATCGATAGACACGATAACCCGCGAAATCATTAACATTATAATCCGGATCAAGATAACTATCGGAAATGGGCGGCCATTGAATTTTCATCATTTCATCTTCTGACAAAGGTGTGATTGTTAGTGAATTCATACCATTTGTCGGAGTTGGAGGTGGATCGGGACATTCGTAATCCCGCCCGTAAAGTTCAGCAGCAGCATCTATATTCTTCCATAAGCTATCAGCACCATCACTGAGATGAGCCTCGTTCTCTAATCCACCAGCAGCAACTCGGCTATAATCCATCATTCCACAGGCGACAACCATAACAAATTTGAGCTCACCGCCTGGAGGTAAATCATAAGGACCTGTCGCATATATATAATCATGCTGACGTTCAAATTTATGAGGTTTTCTTCCTCCTGGTATAGCAGTGCCATCTTCAGTCGTAAGAGGGGGGGCCTGGTCATATTTCAAAGACGCCAGAATATAAGAATCTTGATCAAAATCAACTTCTGGATTATCATTCATTGGATCATCTTGCACTCGGTTCCATTGTTGATTCAAATTACCTTTATCTACTATATTCATGTGGTCGGATTCAGTTGGGTCCGATTTTTCGGGTTTATCCAACCAATAATATGTAAAATATTGTGGTGATTGAAATTCATGGTTAATAGAGGCCGGTGCACCGATGTCAGCAGGATCACCAAGATCGCTCTGTGTCAATCCATATTGTTCAACTACAGGTACATCATCAGTATCCCAATATCTGCCATCATGGAAATAAAAAGCCTGGTGCTCAATATCCCATTCATAATCGTCATCATCCCTCCATCCACCAGATATTGGAATAGCAATACCAATCTCTGCTGTTGGAGCAAATCTGAAATTAGTGACTTGATGACTACCAGTATTTTTAAAGACATATTCATAGATAATAAAATCATCATATTTAGGATAGCTCCAGGCTAATGCTCTGAAATGCATCTCCACCCCATATTCAACAATTTTATTAGCGCCGGTTAAGATCTCCTCAGCAAAAAGTGAGGGATCCTCCATATTATAATTTGTAATCAACTTAGTATCTTCTATTGGTGCAATATACATTGGATTTGGATCATAAGCCATGCAAACGCGGAATGGTGTTCCGACACCATTCACATCAGCCCATGCCATATAGCCGGACCACTCACACATACCATAATGATCACTTAAATCCGTACCGAGTACCTTTCCCGGATAATCGAATTTATAGTAATCCTGACCACCCAATGTAGGTTGGCCAATACCCGATGTATTCCAGATACGTGCCCAAAGTTTACTACGGGTCAAGTCCTTATAGTTCCAACCTTGGCCATAGAGCGTTGGAACAATCACCAATAATAAAATAAAGGTGATCATCATTTTGCCATAGGTTATTTTTCTTAAAATTTCTTTAATTTTCATAAAATTTCTCCTTCTTAGAGTTTCACTTCTTCCTAAAAAGTTTTCACTTATTACTCTCTAATTAAAACTCAAGACTTAGAGTAAAGTAGATCATCCTATTGGGATTGCTAATAGAGTTATAAAAGGACCAAATATCTTCTTCACCGGATCTCCAGTGTTTAGGCTTTTCTTTTTCTTGTTCCCAATTATCAAGATCAGTACCACCTGGTAATAGTCTATCATAATTATTGAACAGGTTAAAAACTTCTACACCAATTATAGGCGTTATACTGCCAAGAGGTATCCGTTTAACAAATTTTAGATCAGTTCTATTATGCGGATACCAACGCTTGTTGTTCGGAGTCTGAAGGCCTGTATAATCCTTTGGATACCAGGTATATTCAGGACCTGCAAAATACTCATGAAACAAACTAACAGAAATATCACCTAACATGCCTAATGGTCCTAAGTTACTGGGAGTGACATAGTTGATACTTCCTTTCAGGATATAACTACTTATCCAGGTTACTTTATCTTCAGAAAAAGAATGTGGTTGATGAACGGCGTCAGCATCTTCTCTGTATTGCCAATATCCTGCCCTGCCGCCTGTACTAAGTCCATAATTAAACATCAAAGTTGCAGCCCATCGCCCATTAAAAAGTTTCTCTGCGTTAACTTCTATACCACGAATATCTTTAAAGGAATTATTGGTGTAAAATATATTATCATGGCCATCATTAGCTATGTTACGAGCCGTAGAAAATGTTTCAACATTACCGTCCCCCCATCCGACCGATGAGTAACCACCTCCGCTTCTATTGTAAGTACTATTGTGAGAGAAACGGGTCAGTCGGCTGGCATCCTTATAATATGCAGTGATACCAAGACGAATAAAATCGAACAGGTTCTGATCAAAGCCAAGTTCGTATTGAATAGTTTTTTCATAGGTAAGCCCTGGTTGTCCGTACCAGCCCTGCCATTGGTCCATT
>JADHVV010000181.1 GCA_016783825.1 Candidatus Zhuqueibacterota bacterium
CATCAACAATACAAAGATCGGGTTTAACAACCGTGTTTAAATCTGCAATTGACTGATCCAAATGCCTGATACTATTGATATCAGTTTTCCAGCCTGGTTTATGAAATGTACGGTTGTTTTGTTGAGAGTTCAATCCCATCATATTTTTCAAAGTACCGGTGAATTTATTCCCGGCATGATCCTTTGTTATAGGGATTGAAACGAAGACATCATAATTAAAAAGTTCCTTCATTATTTGGGCTTCTTTGAGTACCTTACCCTTTAAAATACGGATTGATTTGAATAATGATTCATTCTTACGGTCAATAATTTTTAATTTTGCTTTCTCCTTTTTAACAACATCAAGCAGACCAGTGTTTTCCCAATTTTTTTCAGGCAGCAGGCTGATGCACGTTACTTCTTTTGCACCGGCTTTTTTACACATGTGAATTGCTGCACGAACCACATCTGGGTTTGTAAAAGCTCCCGGATTATTTCTCTGGGGATTAGCAAGTATAGCAACCTTCGCGTTTTCAGGCACAAACTTTTCCATCCCACCTAATTGCTCAATAGCCTTAATCGTATTGTCGAAATAGTTTCCCCCTTTTACGACTGAAATATCTACTTTTTTATCGCCCAAGACAGGAGATGAGTCTCCAGTTAATGTTAGTCCCATCATTGCAGAAGCGGTAACAGTTGTACTTTTTTTGATGAAAGAACGACGAGTAATTTTTTTTGACATTTTGATTCTCCTTTAATTTTAAATTCCAAAACACAAGCATAGTCTGTATTCATTAAAATATAAGGTAACTATACAGGCACCAAATTACAAAGCTTGTATCCCGATTTTTTTATCGAGATAAATTCCAATATTCAAATTCCAATCATTGAACATTGAGATTTGGAATTTGAGTTTTATCCCGATGAAAAAGAATCGGGACAAGTTTTGAATTTTGGAATTTGATGCTTGGATTTTTTTGAAAATCTCTCCATATTTTTGTATTTAAAGTCTTTGTATATTCATCCCCCCACTAACGTCAACCACCAAACCGGTTGAATAATCAAAATTTCCATTGACAAGCCCAACAACTGCTTTCCCGATATCTTCAGGGAATCCCCATCTTTTTTGTGGCACTAAACCATCTGCAATTAACTTATCATATTTTTCCTTGACCACGGCAGTCATATCAGTTTGAATAATCCCTGGGCGAATCTCATAAACATTGATGCCAAATTCGGATAATCGATCTGCATAAATTTTTGACGACATACTTACTGCTGCTTTTGACAGGCAATATTCTGCCCTGCCCGGAGATGACACATAAGATGAGATCGAAGAAATGAAAACAATAGCAGGCTTGTTTTCAGGAGTTTTTTCAACCTGTTTTGCCATCAAATTAGCCACAGCCTGCGTAAAGAAAAAAGGGCCGCGAGCGTTGATCGCCATTAACCTGTCATAACTCTCCGGCGTGGTCTCCAATATATCCAATCTCTCTTTTGGTGCGACGCCAGCATTGTTTACAAGTAAGTTAATCTTACCGAATTTGTCAAGTGTTTTATTTATAATTTTTTGATGATCGTCTAGCGAAGAAATATCCCCTTGAATGGATAGAAATTCAGCACCCAATTCTTCAACTTTTTCTTTGACCTCAAATAGACCTCTTTTAATATTTTTCGGTTCATAAATTATATCCATACCAGCAATATCAAATCTATTTTTTGCCAATTCCAAAACAATTCCCCTGCCAATGCCTTGACCAGCGCCGGTTACTAATGCTGTTTTTTTGTTACCCACCTGGTACCTCCTGTCCTTTGAGAAAACGTGCGTGGCACTTTTAAAGTGCCACGCACGTAGATCTTGCCATCTTATTTAATTATCTCATCCTTCAAAAATTTATTCCACACATTTTCAAACCAGGTATCTTCATCAGGGATGGGTCTTACACCAATCCATTTTTTAAGAATCTTGCCTTTATCATCCAAACTAATTTCTAAAATATTTTTTTCAACAAATGATTCATCTGCATTCAAAGAAAACTTCCACTCTTCGCCAAGGTTTTCACTGTGTACTTCACCGTTTTCATCCAAAACCAAATAGGAGCCGCGACTCTTTCCGTCTTTTTCTAAATATTCTTTAATTGTTTCCAGGTATAAAACATGAGTCAAACACAAATCAAGATTTTTAAACGCTGCAGGTAAATTTTTTACTGAAGGAATTTTCATCTCTGCCTGTAGCTTTTCATAAAGCGCCCATGCTTGTTCCACTGCTTCATTAATCTTTTCTTTACTACGGATATGTGCACCGCAGGCTGACATTCTCTCTTGAATTTTTTCTCGTGAAGTTTTTAAAAATTGAATATCTCCTTTGTCCTCACTGATTATATTTTTTGAAAAATCAAATTTCGTTTTGATTTGATCTTTTGTTGCTCTTAAAAAATTTTCTTCAGAGATTGGTTCATTTGTGTATAGTTTTGAAATAAATTTTGCGGCACGCAAACTTCCCACCTGCCCGGAATTCAAAGCTGAACCACCCGGTCGATATACGCCATGTGTTCCGTTTACTTCGCCCACAGGAAACAAATGCTTTATATTCGACTCCCACCAGATATTGCCCTTTAATCCGCCATTATTGTGTTGCGCACAAACTGCAATTTCCAGGTATTCTTTGCTAATGTCGATATTGCTCGCGCGATAAAGATCAATTGCGGGCTGGTTCATTTTTGCTAATCTTTTAATGGGAATCCCAAAAAGAGCACCAGATTTTTCAAGATAAGAATAAGCTTCGCCACTTAAAAGGTCGAAAGAGAAATCCTCCAATATCCCGGCGCCAGTTGGATTATTTTGAAAATCTAAAAATACCCTTCTCCCTTTTAAAACAGTTTCCTGGTAAACGAGAATATCAATCAGCGACGAACCATAATTTCGAACTTTCCTCGGATCAAACGGCCATTGATAACCTTTTAGAAAAATCGCAGTTGCCAGCTTACCCATGTCAGGAAAATATTGATTGAGAAATTCCTGTTCATCTTTTCCATCCTGATCTGTGGAAACGTACCTGGGAATAGCTTGCTGATATGTGCCAGAAAGATTCCATCTAAATTTAGTTGATGCCAAACCATATTGTGATTCAGTGAGATTATTTCCGATTGCGCCTATTTCAAAAGCCATTCCAGTGGAACCGATTTGACTTTCCGGGTAAACTGAAGTTTTATAAATTCCGGCAGGACCTCCTGTTCCCAAAACAACATTTGTCGCATCAAAAATAACAAAACCATAATTCTCTGATTCCAAATTCATCAAATCCAGTGCAATTGCGCCAATCACTTTCTTTTCTTCGCCTGTTTTATCAGTTAATAATGCGATGATTTCATAATGATTAAAAACTTTGATCCCTTTATTTTCCACATCTTTTGCCAGAGCCTTGAACATGAGATTAGAAGTCAAAGGACCAGCAGAAGTTGCCCGCTCCATGGGATCATGATCTGTTTTGTAACCCACATAAGCGCCATAACGATCATGTGGGAATGGCACTCCCAAACTTGCCAAATGGAAAAATGCCTGCATAGAATTCTGAGCCTCGCAAAGTGCAATATCGCCGTGCATACATTCACCTTTGTACAAATCGTTTGCCATTTCCCTGGGAGAATCCGGTAAATCGCCAGAAAGAGAAAGTTTGTAATACGTTTGTTTATCCGATCCGGTATTGTTCGACGTTCCTCCTCCCCATTGGTCGGTTACAATGGCGATGTCCTTTTGCCCGTTTTCCACTAAATTTACTGCGGCATTCAAAGATGCTGCACCGCTGCCAATGACGATTGTGTTTAATGAAAATAATGGCATGGAAATGTTATTCATTTTTATTTGTGATTTTTGCATTTGTGATCCTTATTTTATCCTGGCCAATTATCTTAACTATCATTATGCTGTATACTCAGAAATTTGTATTGTTCAACAATAATTCATTAAAAACATTAAGTTAAAATATTGATATTGAAGTTAATATTTCGTTTAAAACTCCACGCAAGGTTGGTGCAGTAGAACTGATTATTTTATTTTCAGAACCTTCATGCTTATGATGGGGAAAAGTTGCAAGATTTAATTTTTTATGATGGCCAGTATTGTCATATCGAAATATTAGTTTTTTTGATGAATCAACATAATGATATACATACAATAAACGATTGATTAAAGTCTCAACATCGATAAATTCACGAAAGTGTAAAATTGATCCATCTAATAAATAAATTTCTCCTCGAATGAAACCTTCGTGAGTTCCTCGTTTATCATAATATACATCAAACGTTCCAACAGCGTTACAGGATTTAATTATTTTTTGAATTTCAGAAAAATAATCATCAATCTGCAAATTTTACCTCCTCGAGAGTTTCTTCCTTTTGCTCAAGTCGTTCTAATAATCTATATTCACCAATCCATTCTGCAAAATCCAGATTCTCTTCTAATTTGTCTTGTTCAAAAAGTCTTAAAAATTTATCGGTAGCCATTTTATTTTGAAGTTCATATTCTTTAATTCTTCGTTTAGTTTTGTCTATTCCGACTTTTAACAAACGTAATTCATTCTGGATTGCTGCTTCCACCAAAGGTTTTAGTGGCTGTTTCTTTGAAGAAATTAATGTTAATTTTGTCATTTTTTTCCTTCTTATGTTTGTGAATAATAATTTGTAGTTTCAATATAGTAAAATATTTGATAAACTTCAAATGAAAATTTTTTATAATAATTATTGGTTTTTTCCTGCTGCCCTTTTTCTCACTTTTCGATATTCAGCTCCATAAATTTCTTTGTCTCTAATTATGCATCCTGTTCTGCCATCATCCCGCATGATTTGTGAACACGCTGAACAAGTAACACAAACTTTATGTGCATCCATTGCACCTTTTTCCTGCAGGTCTTTCACAGAATCAGGATAAGCAAATGCACCTCTCCCCTGCCCGATTAAAGTTGCCTTTCCCTGGTTAACGACAGCGGCTGCTACATTGGGAAAAAAATGGCGCAGCCACGAATAGCCGGTGCCGATGACAGGCAATTTAGGAAATTCTTTTTGTAATTCACCAGTGATCTCAATAATTCGAGCAACGCCTTGCAATGGATGTTCATTTGGTGGTTCAAATCCGGCAAGGGGAAAATCAAACGGTCTGCAAAAGTGCGGTTTTAAATAGGGATTTCCAATGGACAGGTTTAAGATCGGGTAATCAATTTTTATTAACTCTTTAATCAGCTTTTTAGTCTCGGCAAGATCCGGTTTCAAATAATCATCTGCTGAAACGCCAAATCCGTAAGGATATTTTATGGCATCGTAGCCATTTAGCCTGCTGGTGACAAATACATTTTTAACATTATTTTTAATTTGCTTTGCAGTTTCCTGGAGGAACCGCGTGCGATTTTCAAAGGAACTACCATATTTACTATCTTCTCTCGTAAAGGATGCAAGCAATTCTGAAACCAAATAGCCATGGCAGGCTTTAATTCCCACTCCGTCGAAACCTGCTTCTTCAGCTAATAAGGCTGCTTCCACAAATTTCTCCTGCAATTCATCCAATTCCTGATCTGTAATCAAAGGATAATCTGCCGGTAATTTGTGTTTTGGGTCAAGAATTTCGCTGTGGTGAGCAATAATTGGTGCGGGCTTTCCTGACTGTTTGGAATACCTGCCCGAATGTGTTAATTGAAGAATGAGAGTCAAATCAAAATTGTTACTAAAATTTTGGCGGGCAGCTTCCCGTGTTTCATCAACTAATTGTTTGAACACATAAACGTTTTCTTTATGAATCCACAATTGTCGGGGATTGGATCTCCCTTCCGGTATAACCGCAGTTGCTTCAAACCATATTAAACCACTTCCACCAGAGGCGTATCGTTTATACCTTCGAAAACATAATTCCCCCGGCGTCCCATTAGCATCAGCATCAAATCCTTCCATTGGGTGGACAGCAAAGCGGTTCGGTACAGTTTTCCCATTTATTTCTATTTTATCAAAAAGTATTTCAATTGTTTCAGAAAATGGTAAATTTATGTTTAATTCTTCAGCTTTTCTTAACAGTGCTTCTTTGTCTTTAAATTTGAATCGTTCGTGCTGCGACATACTTTTTCCTTTACTTATTGGAAGGCATTGAATTGCAAGAAGTACAGAATAACTTTCTGGAATCTATTGTCAGTTAAGGATTAAAATGTATCTATCAGCAAAACTATTTTTTTTTAGTGTATTATCTGTCGTACTTAATGCATGGCGCAAAGAGCAGAGCGCACTAAAGTACAGGCATAGCAGTAAAACGTACTCTTTGCGCCATGCCCTATGCCTGTACTTTAGTGCGCCGTGCGAAAGTTGATAATTAATTTAACTATTGAAAAGAAATATTGTAAATGTTACAAACTTAACCTTAACGAGTATAACATATCACTCATTTTTCAGGCGAGTTATAATATAATCCAATTTTTAGAAACATTCAAGTGAGTTTTACAAAAAAATACAATTTAATCCTTGACATTTTCATTTATTAAATTATATTATAGGATTATGTAAACATATAATTAACCGAAACATCGGAAAACAATTCTCACCATTTTGTTTTCATTACACATTTAATAGGAGCAGTAATCATGAAAGTTAATTTTACTATCTTCCTGTTTGTTACGTTTTTTGTATTTTCTTTTTCATCTCTTCTTCTTTCCCAAAAATCATCTTTTAATGGTCTTCACATGAACATGGGAAATTTGTCAAAATTATCCCATGCCAAAACCCGATCCATCAGCCCGGAAAATTTCACTGGCGAGAAAGGCAAAGGCGGCATGTCCACCGATGGGCTGGCTAAAAATGCTGCCCGGGATTTGGGTCAGGGTTGGAAGGTTTCCCCTTACATTCACATTAAGCCAAAAGAGACTTTTGTGCTGGCTGAAATTGACGGTCCCGGCGCCATTCAACAAATCTGGATGACACCTGCTGGTAATTGGCGGTTTTCAATTCTACGTTTTTACTGGGATGGCGAAAAGAATCCTTCGGTTGAAGTTCCGGTCGGTGACTTTTTCGCTTGTGGTTGGGGAAAGTACGCCCAGGTTAGTTCACTTCCTGTTTGTGTGAATCCGGGCAGCGCTTTCAACTGTTACTGGGTGATGCCGTTCCGCAAATCTTGCAAAATCACCATGGAAAATCTTGATGAAAAAAGAATGACCCTTTACTATCAAATCAATTACACACTCACCGACATTCCCGAAGACGAAGCTTATTTCCACGCACAATTCCGACGAACGAATCCAGTGCCTTACAAAGAAGATTACACTATTGTTGATGGCATAAAAGGCTGGGGGCATTATGTGGGAACCTATATGTGTTGGGGCTCAAACAACAACGGTTGGTGGGGTGAAGGTGAAATTAAATTTTTCATGGATGGTGATAAAAAATTTCCTACTATCTGTGGCACGGGTACTGAAGATTATTTTTGCGGTTCCTATGGTTTTGTATCAGATAATAACTATGTGGAATACACAACCCCCCACGCCGGCATGCCACAGGTACTTTCGCCGGACGGTTTGTACAATTCACAACAAAGATTCGGTCTTTATCGTTGGCACATTATGGATCCGGTGCGTTTTGAGAAAAATTTGAAAGTTACAATGCAGGCGTTAGGTTGGATGTCCGGCGGTCGTTATTTACCGTTGCAGGATGATATTTCTTCAGTGGCTTTCTGGTATCAACAAGAGCCGCATGCAAAATTTCCCAAACTGCCGGGGAGGGATTATTTGGAAGTGAAGTAAACCACGAATCCGCCAAAAAGACGGCGGACTTTCAGTTGCGCGAATTACACTAATTATTTTTTGTTTAAATTCTACTTTGTCTGATAAGAAAAATTACCATAAAGTAGTCATTCCAGCACGTTTTTTTGCAGGAATCTCCTGCAATATAAAGACGAGATTTCGGTATTCCGCTTCGCTTCAACCGGAATGCCAGGCGAATACTGACAAGGTGACAAAGTAGAATTAAATTCGTGTTAATTAGTGAAATTCGTGGTTCGTTTTTCAGATGAAATAAGTATTAAACTGATACAATAATTTAGGAGACAGATTTATGAAAAGAACCACTTACCTGCAATTAAGCGCGATGATGTTCATTGAATTCTTTATCTGGGGCGCCTGGTATGTAACTGTGGGAAACTACATGTCAAAAATTGGTATGTCATCAGTTATCCATTGGGCGTACACTGTTGGGCCAATCGGAGCAATTATTTCTCCGTTTTTTCTCGGAATGATCGCGGACAGATATTTCTCTACAGAGCGTGTGTTAGGTGTTTTACACATGATTGGCGGCGTTGCCATGTTTTTTGCTCCTTTTGCCGCCATGAACGGATCACCAACACTTTTTATTTCTCTTCTTTTTGTACACATGTTGTGCTACATGCCCACAGTCGGTTTGGTGAATACATTAGCGTTTCATCATATCACTAACCAGGAGAAACAGTTCCCGGTCATTCGTGTTTTTGGAACAATCGGCTGGATCGTTGCCGGCATTTTTGTAAGCCGATTTTTACAGGCTGACGAAACAGCAACGCCTCTTTACATCGCGGGGATTGCCAGTATTGTTATGGGTTTATTTTCATTTACACTCCCACATACGCCACCACCGGCAACAGGCGAGGAAACATCGTTCAGAAAAATTTTCGGTTGGGATGCACTTGTACAACTCAAAAGCCGACCATTTATTGTCTTTATCGTGAGTTCTTTTTTAATTTGTATTCCTTTGTCAGCGTATTACAGCTACGCCCCGGTTTTTGTTAATGATTCCGGTGTAACAAACCCGGCATTTAAAATGTCATTCGGTCAAATGTCCGAAGCGATCTTCATTGTTTTAATGCCCATCTTTTTTGTGCGTCTTGGTGTGAAATGGATGCTATTTACAGGTATGCTTGCATGGGTATTGCGATATGTTCTCTTTGCAGTCGGCGCTCCAACTGGTATCATGTGGATGATATTAGCCGGAATTATTCTGCACGGAATTTGTTACGACTTTTTCTTTGTAACAGGTCAAATTTATATGGATAAAAAAGCAACCCCGGCAATTCGAGCGCAGGCACAAGGATTTCTTATATTTGTTACACTTGGTGTTGGCATGCTCATCGGAGCCCAGATTGCCGGTGAATGGTTCAACGATATTGTGAATACGGTGAAAGTGGCGGGTCAGGGATCAGTTGAAATTTTAAAAGCCTGGCAGTTGTTTTGGATTATCCCGGCAGTTTTAGCTGGCATTGTGATGGTTGGTTTTGCGATACTTTTTAATGATAAGGTAGCAGATGAAAAAACATCTGATTAAATTGTCCACACGGATCAAAAAAACACACGGATTTCTTTTTCCTTACTTCCGCGTGAGTTCTTGATCCGTGTGGGCAAAGTATTGTCAAGAAAAAATTATTAGTCATAAAACATACTTCAAACACTATGGAGGGCACTAAATGTCTAAAAAAAGATTAGGCGTTGGATTTATTGGCAGTGGTTTTATTAGCCAGTTTCATATTCGGTCGTGGATAAATATTCGAAATGCCGATGTCAACGGCGTTATTGCCAAACCAGTTGAATCAGCCGGTGATGCAGCCGCACTTGTAAAAAAATTAGCTGTTGGTGAAGGAAAAATTTTCTCCTCAATTACCGATATGGTTGCTGATCCGGATATAGATGCATTATGGATTTGTTCACCAAATTATAACCGCATTGAAGTGATGGAAGAAAT